>MVZJ01000096.1 GCA_002069095.1 Bacteroidetes bacterium ADurb.BinA174
GTGCCTTTGAGCACGTTAATTATCTATAGAACAGTTGAGGTCTCGATTTTTATCGGACGGCGTATAAAATTCAAATTTTTTTATGTAAGTTTGTGTTTTTTAGAGCCGAGAGCTAAGATTCAAGATTGATAGACAATGGATGAATAAGATTGTCCACCTATAATCTATCAATCTAAATGTCTTTAAATCTGTCTTGGTTCTTGATTCTGATAATCTTGGTTCTTTTGAAACATGCTCCACAAAACGCAGGCAATAGTTTTAAGCAACGCAAAGTATAATGACAAATACTCCATCACGCACGTTTTTACGCGCGATTTTGGACGTGTGTCGTATTTGTTGCCCAAAACGCACAACAAGCATTCGAAAATAAATCCGGCGTTGTTTTCTCCGCTTTCCATTCTAAATCTGGAAGCGGAGCATCTTCCGTTGCGGGAAATCCAACGGTTAAAAGAAGCGGAAAGGCAAACTTTGCTTTACGATATCGGTTCCAATTTAAACAAGGTTTCATTAGCTTTTTTCCTGTCGGAATTTTTGTCGAAAGTGTTGCGTGAAACGCACAACAACGAAGTGTTGTTCGATTACCTGAAGAACTCCATTGAAGTGTTGGAGGAGACTAAATCGGGTTTGGCGAACTTCCATTTGACCTTTATCCTGGGACTTACCCGGTTTCTGGGAATATTTCCTAATGTTGAGAATTATACCCAAGGTTGCTATTTTGATATGCTGAACGGTGAGTTCACGTATCGCATTCCGGCTCACAATTATTATTTGCGCGAATGTGAGAGCGCTTATTTAAATAAATTGTCGAGGATAAATTTTTCCAACATGCATTTGTTTAAATTATCGCGTCGCGACAGGAACTTGATTATCGAGCGTATGCTGACATACTACCGGTTGCACTTGTATGATTTTTCGGCAATAAAATCGTTGGATGTTTTGAGGGAGTTGTTTTGAAAAGAAAAGATAATGCCTTCTGCGATAAGAGATAGAGTTCGCTTTGCAGACAATAATGCTTAAATTTAGAACACCTGAAAAATAATGATTTTTCCGCGGGTTTCAATTGTAAAGCTATCGCCCAGTGATTCGTTCAACGTGCCCTGCCACCAGTTGGTGAGAATCCGGTTTCGTATGGGATATTTTAATCCGGTTGTGGTAACGGGTTTTTGCCCAATGGCAAAAAGAGATACCTTTTCTCCGGCAAAACTTTTGAAAGTAGTTTTTGAGCTTACCGGGGTAAAAATGCCGTAGTTAGTAAGCATTTTCACGTTGGCTATGGCTTCGTAATCGGCAAGGAGTGAGATGTTTCCAATGGTGTGGTCTTCCCGCATTCCGGTTCCACCCACGATGGTGATGCTTCTTCTGCCGTTTTCCACACAAAATTGTACGGCTTTGGTTAAATCGTTGGTTTCCTGTTCGGTATTTGGATATAATCTATCCGCGAAGCGGATTCTGTTTTCTTCCGAAATGGAGTCGCAATCGCCAACAATAGCATCCGGGAAGCCTCCAGCTTCGATAAAACGGTTAACCGCTCCATCGCAGCAAACTATGTAGGGCGCATATTTGATAACCGAAAGTGGAATCGGGTGGTGCGGATACCTCCCGTTTGCGACAATTACTGCTGTTGAGCCGTCGTCTTTGCTTTTTGATGTCATTTTATGGGTTCTTTGAATACAAAGATAAAAACAGTTGATTTAATACCGTTATAAATTTAACAAATAATATTCCTATGGGGTTTTAATTCACAATGGGAGTCACACTGTGTTTTTCATTGCCTACAGGTATTTATCGATATACGGTTTTTGTTCTTTCGATTTGTGAATCTCCTCCAAAAAATCTGTTTTCAAGAAAATTTTTGATTTTCTCTATGTGTCCTATTTTTTATCTATCTAATAAACAGATGCATATATTTTTGAAATACTTCAACTATGTACCTATGCGGTTAAAAAATACTTTTCGGACTGGACTCATATTATAAAAAATTTGAACTCGTTAATTTCAATCTTACCTTTTGCTTTAGCTTTACTTATGCTTAATAAAGCTATTGTTGTCCAATTCATCGAAAGCCAAATGAAGTTCCTCTCGGGTGTTCATCACAATGGGACCTCCCCAAGCAACAGGTTCTCGTAACGGTTTGGCTGCTAATAGTACAAATCGAGCTCCCGACTCACCAGCTTTTATATAAACGACATCGTTCTTTGATGAATTCTCATCCGTCGATTCAAACAAAATAGCACAACCTTTAGCTTCTAACTCATCTTTAGAAATATTAAGGGCAAGTGTTCCGTCGAGCAAATAAATGAATAGAGTCTCGTCGTTTGGTGTTTCATTATAAACCCACTCCGTGGAAGGCTCTAATTTTACATCAAGATATTTAACTTTCACGTATTTCCCATCGAAAGCTCCTTTTGTACCTTTGTAGCTATCTGCCACAATGCGGACTTCAACACCTTCGTCCTTAACTAACGGTACATTTTCAGCTAAGATATCCCCATAAGAGGGCTCAGTCATTTTATCTTTAGCTGGCAAATTTATCCACAATTGACAGCCTAACATCCGTGGAGATGCTATTGGCATTTCTTGATGGATAATTCCTGAGCCTGCCGTCATCCACTGACAACCTAAATCGGATATAACTCCACGATTACCCAAGCTGTCACCATGTTCCATTTCACCACTCACTAAATAAGTTACTGTTTCAATTCCTCTATGCGGATGCCATGGAAATCCTTTGATGTAATCATCCGGATTGGTAGAATCAAATCCGTCTAACATTAAAAATGGGTCGAATGCTTCTATCGTTCTATTTCCCAACACACGAGTTAGCTTTACGCCGGCACCATCCACCGCACGTTGCCCTCTAACAATTTGAGTCGCTTTTCTTTTTTTCATAGGTTGAATGATTTGATTACAATTGTTGCAAAATTAGCATATTCTATTTTATCGACAAAGAAGATTTTCAATCGAATAAACTTTTTCATCCTAAAACTGTTTAGGAAGAAGTAGATTATTTAACATCAAAAATCACATAAGACAATGAATAATAAAATAGCTATTCTTTACGGATCATCCGGCGGAAATGCCGAATCAGTTGCAAAACAAGTACAGGAACTTTTTAATGGAGCCGCCGACGTATACAATGTGTATAAAGTAAAAGCCAACGAAATAAAAGATTATCCATATTACATTTTGGGTACATCTACAACCGGAATTGGAGATTTACAAGAAGATTGGGAAGGTTTTTTGCCCACTTTCTCTAAAATGGATTTATCAGGCAAAAAAGTCGCAATTTTTGCTTTAGGAGATAGTGTTTCATTTTCAACAAGCTTTGCTCAATCTATGAAAGTGATATACGATGCTATCCACAATAAGACCGAAGTTATCGGACAAGTTCCCGATGAAGGCTATACCTACGACGAATCGGAAGCGGTTGTTGACGGAACATGGGTTGGCTTACCAATCGATGAAGACAATGAATACGATATGACAGAAGGACGCCTTTCCGCATGGGTGGAAAACTTAAACACACAATCAAAACAAAAGAGGGGTTGTCTTTACTTTTAGACACCCTCTTTTTGTACCAAAATACCTATCCTAAAACAACGTCAACCAATCTCGGATTAAAAGACAGGTTAATCAACTGTAAACACAAACTAATCAAATAGTAAAAACAAATATTCCGAATAAATTCAGAAATGAGTAACGATATAGAACAAAACCTGTTGCATATCTTACAACGCATTGAAAATGCCTGTCTTAAATGCAACAGAAATCCTTACGAAGTAAAATTGCTTTTGGCTACAAAAACTGTTTCTGCCGAAAGAATTAAAGTGGCATTTCGTGCAGGACAAACCTTGATGGGTGAAAATAGAGTTCAAGAACTAAAAGAAAAGTTTGAAGAACTGAAAGAGATTCCCCACCAAAAGCATTTTATCGGGCACTTGCAGACCAACAAAATAAAGGATATTTTGAGATATGGTGTTACCTGTATTCAGAGTTTAGACCGATTAAATGCTGCCGAAAAGCTACAACAGCGTTTGGAGTTTGAGAATAAAACAATTGATGTTTTAATACAGGTAAATACCTCTTACGAAGAAAGCAAATTCGGAGTAGAACCCGAAAACGCCGTAGCATTTACCAAGGAAATTGCTATTTTCGATAGACTGAAAATTAAAGGCTTAATGACCATTGGCTTGTTCAGTGCCGAAACCGAAAAAGTTAGAAAGTGCTTTAAACTCTTGAAGGAAATCCAACATAAAATTATTGCAGAAAACATTCCCAATGTAGCAATGAATGAACTTTCGATGGGAATGAGCGGCGATTTAGAAACTGCGATTGAAGAAGGAGCAACTATTGTGAGAGTCGGCACAGCGATTTTTGGACAACGTATCTATCCCGATAGTTATTATTGGAACGAAACAAAAGGATGATTAGTTACAAAACAGAGTAGTTACAAAAACTTAAAAAGATAGAAAATGAAAACAATAACAAAACACTTCTTTACGCTGTTTTTTACCACAGCGCTGACTCTATCAGTATTATCTGCCGAAAACCCACAGGCATACACCATTTTCAATTCACAAGGAGAAAAGGTAAGTTTTGCAGAAATGATTGATGCCGTTTCTACGAAAAACGTCGTTTTTTTTGGCGAAATACACAACTGCCCCATCTGTCACTGGTTAGAAGCCGAAACCACAAAGCAACTCTACACACGACATGGTGAGAAACTGTTGTTAGGTGCTGAAATGTTTGAGGCTGACAATCAACTTATTCTCACAGAATATTTGAAAGGTACAATCTCTAAAAATAGTTTTGAGAGTGAGATGCGATTATGGAACAACTATTCAACTGATTACGCAAAATTAATTGAATTTGCAAAAGAAAACGGAGTACCTTTTTATGCTACCAATATTCCACGTAGATATGCACAAGTTGTAGCCCTAAAAGGATTGACTGCATTAGATACGCTCACGAATGAGGCAAAACGATATATAGCTCCACTACCTATTCCGTATATTGCAGATAGTGTCATAACAGCAATGTTTGAAACAATGACCCCTCAAATGGGACATAGTACTCGAAATCCCGAATTTATGTCGCAAGCGCAATCTATTAAAGATGCCACCATGGCATGGAATATATCGCAAGCGTTTGTGGAAAATCCTGATAGTTATTTACTACACTTCAACGGTAGTTTTCATAGTGACAATAACGATGGTATTATTTCTTTTCTAAACAATTATAACAGCCGTTTAAATGTCGCTACCATTAGTTGTTGCCGACAGAAAGATTTATCGCAACTCGAAGAAGGCAATTTTGGAAAGGCAGATTTTATCATCTGTATTCCACATGATATGGTCAATTCGTATTGAAGTGATGGTTTTTGCACCCTCATCCATCCCCATTTTTGGCTATTTTCCCATAGGGAATAAATATCAATAAAAGTCGTTTAAGCCTAAGGCTTGTTCCCCGTTGGGAATAAAGGGTGCTTTGCGAATAATCATATAATTTAATCACTAAAACCCTTTCAAACTAACTCAACCAATGTCGGATTAGAAGGCAAATAAAGCACTTGCACATCGCCAGGTTGATAGTTATTTATTTCATTGAATAACACCACTTTACTCTGGTCTATAAAATGAGTTTGTCCTTTTCTGTCTGTAAAACTGATGGTGTACATTATTTGGGGCAAATTGTTGACATATATTCCTGTTTGACTCATTTTGGTTATTTTTCCTTCAATTTTCACTCCGTGAAGAAGCAATTCAAACATAGAACTATCAGAAGAGGTAAAACTTCTCATATTATTCATAAAAATACCCATTGAACCCATAATAAGCCTGCCCAAGAAAGGTGTAAAAACCCACGGATGAAATATTGTTACGAAACGCCAACCTTGCCCGTCGCTAAAAATCGCATAATGAATTATAAAGGTCACAACAGCATAGATTAATGAAAATGCAAAAAGCCATCGAGTAGGCAGTTTATTCTGAATTATTTCTCCATATCCATTAATCCAAGGAAGTTGCTCCACAGGTTTTTGGGTATTCAAACGCAAAGGAAATTTTTTACCTTTTGTAAATCGATTTAGCTCTGGCTTTATATCCTCAAACTCCATTGAAGTAGAAATTGTTGTTCCTACCAAATTTGGAAATGAAACTTTAATTTCTGTGAGAAAACTTCCACGACTTGTCTCTTTTCTGGATAAAACTTCGGTAATCTCCGCTTCTACCAGTTTACCGTTTCGCTGAAGCCATAAGGCTTGCTTCCATGATTTGTTGGGAAGTATAAAGAGTCGTTTATAAAGGAATCTCACAAATATAGTCCAACCAACTATACCCACGATTAATGACCCGGTTGCTGCCCAAGCATTCCATTTCATAATGCCTACAAAGCTAAAAAACAGCGGAAAAATATAGACAAAAAAGAAAATAAACGCAAACCAAAAATTCTTTTTCATAATTCAAATTATATTCTAATAATCGGTTAATTAATTCATCTCAAATTTTATCACGTTACCGTCCTTATCGGCTTCAAACTTATAGTCTGCTCTTGAGCCCCTTAATATCATACTCCAAAGCTGTCTGTTGTGATAGTAGGTAGGACCTGACGGTAGTTCGCCACCTTCAATATCGGCAAGTCGCTTTAAAGCTTCGGTGTAGACTTGATGTGCCGTGCTCAACTTGATTGTACTAAACGGATAAATATTTTTATCCATATGCTCCAAATCATTTTTGCTTAGCTTTTTCGGCTCTTGTTTTCGCCACTTGTCGGTTTTGGTTTCGTACGAATACCAATCCACTTCACTCTTATTCTTGGGATTAACGGCAACAACCCTTACCCTGTCATAATCCACGAAAATAGGTGACGAATAGAGCATAACTTCGTCGGTATTTAAAAATAGATACAGTTCTTCCTGAATTTTATCGAGTTTGTCCGGCTGAAAAAGCAAAAAGAACTCCGTATTTCCCCATTTTTCCATCTCTTTTTTAACCATCTCTTCTACTTTTTCCATCTGCTGTTTGTCAAACACGTTGTCATGCTCATTGATAATAGTGCGTAACTCTTTCATTGCATCTTCAATCGTCTTTTCTCTGCCTACTTCATCTTTTCCGTTACGAGTACCAGAGTTAGGATTGTTGAAGGCGTCAGACAACTCTTCCTGTCGCTGATTTTCGTCGCTAAATGTTTCGTGGAAAGCTTTTTTCACTCTATCACAAGAATTAAAAAAAATTAGTCCAATAAATAGGGGAACAAATAAAACTCTCTTTTTCATAATAAAATCATTTTAATCATTCATTTATATCAATAATAATTGGATAAAAAGATGCCGTTAACGGCAAATATTTTATAGTTAATCGTTCACCACTGTGGTACCATTTTTTCATATGATGCTCCAACAATGAAGCATCCTGATAGGTGCTGTCAGGAAGTTGGAACACAAAACGATACCGGTCAATATACTGATAATTCAACATAATTCCGGAATAGCCGCTCTTGTACATAACAGCTTCTGTCGGCATGCCGTATTGGTTTACGATGGCACGAACTAATTTTCCGTCGAAGGAAAAAATCATTGTAAAAAGTTAAATAGTAAACATCTATTATAAGTGTCCACTAAAAAAACGCAATTGCTCTTTGAAATAGTTGATATTTAGTCTGTTACGATGAGTTTTCGAGTCAACGGATTTGAATTTACCTTTGCGGTCATAATCAGACCAT
>MVZJ01000097.1 GCA_002069095.1 Bacteroidetes bacterium ADurb.BinA174
GCACTGCCGCAGAAGCGGTGGGGTTAAATCCGGCAAAAACCGCTTTTAATCCGCTTTTCGTGTACGGAAAATCGGGAGTTGGGAAAACGCACTTGTGCCACGCCGTCGGTTCGAAAGTTCTCGAACTTTATCCCGACAAGAAAGTGCTTTATATCACGGCACACCTGTTTAAAGTGCAATATACAGATGCCCGCCGTTTCAATACCATAAACGATTTCATTAATTTCTATCAAGGCATCGATGTGCTTATTATTGATGACATTCAAGAACTGTCGGGATTAGAAAAAACACAAAACACGTTTTTTCATATTTTCAACCACCTGCACCAGAGCAACAAGCAACTGGTAATGACATCGGATTGTTCCCCAACTGAAATGCAGGGAATGGAAGAACGTCTGCTAACGCGTTTCCGCTGGGGATTATCCACCAAATTGGAACGTCCGGATAAAGAACTTCGTAAGAAGATTTTGAAGCACAAAATTCTTACCGACGGGTTAACTATTTCTGATCAGATAATCGATTTCATTGCCGAAAACGTAACCGAAAACGTTCGCGACCTCGAAGGTATCATCGTATCGCTAATGGCACATTCCATCATTAACAATCGTGAGATTGATATCAATTTAGCTCGCCGTGTGATGGAGCAAAACATCCGTTTTGAAAAGAAAAAAATAACCGTGCAAAAAATTCAAGAGACGGTCAGCAATTTCTACAACGTGAAAAGAGAATTAATTCAGTCGGCTTCACGAAAAAGAGAGATCGTACAAGCTCGTCAGGTTACCATGTTTTTCATCAAAAAATACACCGAATTGTCACTTTCGCAAATCGGAATTCAGGTAGGTAATCGCAATCACGCCACTGTTCTTCACGCCTGCAACACCATTCGCGATTTGTCTGAAGTGGACAAAGGTTTCCGTTCCGATATTGAAGAAATTGAGCAGTTGTTACAATCTTAGTTTCTTAAGGTACATGAAATAAATAACTTATAACAACTAACTTGTTCTTTCTTCGTTTTATCTGCTTATCTGCGTTATAAATTTTGCAAATACCCGTTATTAGTTTCGATTTAGGCTTTGTTAAAAAATAACTACGTTATTTTATGGCAACTTATTTTATTACACATCCCTAAATTGGTTTTTCCGAAAATATTTTCCTAATTTTGTCAGTGTATCGTTATATGAATAGCCGATGAAATTTTCCCGTTATTTCGTTTATATACTGTTCTTCTTATTTTTGGGTGGAACTTGCAAGCAAAAAAAATCAAATTCTATCCAAGTATTGACACCGGTGACATACTCGGAATATTACAGCAAAACAAATGGGAAAAGCGGAGCAAAATTAAAAACAGCGCTCTTCGAAATTATCGGTAACCACCACGCAATTTCTTATTCCGATATTTGGAGCGCTTTTGAGAAGACCGATCTTCGCCCCGATGGTTCCGTTTGGGATATGTACTCCGATATTCCCAACGGAAGATCGAAATATTCATTTTATATCGACCGGAAAAGATGTGGCAATTTTCGTCAAGAAGGCGATTGCTACAACCGGGAGCACTCTGTTCCCAAAAGTTGGTTCCTCGATGGCGAACCCATGTACTCTGATCTTTTTCACGTATATCCCACCGATGGTTATGTGAATAGCCGTCGCGGAAATCTCCCTTTAGGTGAAGTCGGTATTTTCTCTTGGCAATCCACCAACGGTTCCAAAATAGGGCAAAATACTTTCGGAAACTACACCCAAACTGTTTTTGAACCGATAGACGAGTACAAAGGTGATTTTGCACGAACTTATTTTTATATGGTAACGGCTTATGAAAACGATGTTGAGAATTGGCGTTCTGCTCAAATCGGCGGGAATAAATATCCGGCTATAAAGGAGTGGGCTGTAAAAATGTTTCTCAAGTGGCATCGCCAAGATCCGGTGAGCGAAAAAGAACGTAATCGGAATGAAGTTGTTTTTGGTATACAAAAAAACCGGAATCCGTTTATCGATTATCCTGAATTAGCGGAACACGTTTGGGGGAATAAGAAAAATCAGCCTTTTAATTTGAAGTAGGATTGATAATGAAAAAATATATCTTATTGCTTTTATTTTCTGTTTCGTTGACGATTGCTAATTCGCAACCGGTAAAAATAGCAATTATCAGCGATGTTCACTTTTTGAGTTCGGAAATAGCTCAACCGGGAACCGCGTTGGAAAAGTTTGAAAATACATCGGGAAGAAACGTTACCGATTTGCACGCCGTTCTCGACAAATCACTCGCCGAAATTGAGGCAGCTAAAACAGATATATTGCTCATTTTGGGAGATATGGCAAATCATGGCGAACGTCAAAGCCACATCGGTTTCATCGAAAAAATAAAACCGTTGCAACAAAAAGGAACGCGTATTTTCGTAATTCCCGGAAATCACGACATAAATATCCCCGACTCCAAAAAATATATCGGCGAAACGCCTCAACCTACCGAAAACGTTTCGGCAGATGAATTTGTGCAACTGTACACCTCTTTCGGCTATGCCGACGCACTAAAGTGCGACACCGCCTCATTGAGCTATTTGGCTGAAATTGACGCTAAAACTTGGCTGTTGAGTTTCGATGTCAACCGATATGCAGAGTATAAAACAACCTCTTTATCGGGCGGAAGGGTTTTGCCGCAAACAATGGAGTGGGCGCTCGAAATTCTGCGCGAAGCAAAAGCGAGAGACATCATTGTTTTAGGGATGATGCACCATGGCGTGGTGGAACATTTACCGTTTCAGGCAATATTTTTCCCCAATCACTTGGTTGATGACCGAAAATGGGTGGCGGAAACGCTTGCCGATGCGGGACTGAAAGTGATTTTTACGGGGCATTTTCACGCAAACGATATTACGCAACTAATTACTGCTAACGGAAATACCATTTTCGATGTAGAAACGGGCAGTTTGTCGCAGTATCCTTTTCCGTATCGTTTAATGACACTGGAGGGCGACTCGCTCAGTATTTATACGCATTTTATCGATTCCATTGTTGGAGTACCCGATTTGCAGGGAAAATACCGCGTCATAATGGAGAGTTTCGTACGACGCGAAGTTACTGCTCGATTGCGTGGACAAAATTTTTCGATTACCGATGAAACGCGCGATGCGCTCATCGGATTGGCAACAGAAGTTAACGTGCAACACGTCAAAGGCGATGAGGCTTTAAACGAAGATATGCTGCGCGTTATCAAACAATTTGCAGAAGCAATGGATGGTGCGGAGTTCGATGCAGATTCTTTCAGGATTGACTTTCCGCCTGAAGACAACACATTGGTTATTAAACTTCGGGAATGAAGCTGCACGAACCGTTACAATTTTGTATGCGTCCGAATTGCATAGAAGCCGGATGCGATGAGGCAGGACGCGGTTGTTTAGCCGGACCGGTTTTTGCTGCTGCCGTTATTTTGCCCGAAAATTTCTACTGCAAAAAACTATACGACTCTAAACAATTATCGGAAAAAGACCGAAACGAACTTCGCCTTGTAATAGAAGAACAAGCGCTGAGTTATGCCGTTGAAATATGCACTCCACGAGAGATTGACGAAGAAAACATTCTTTGGGCATCGGTTAAGGCAATGCACAAAGCATTGGCGAAGCTAAGCATAAAGCCGGAGCATATTTTGGTGGATGGTAATCGGTTTCGTAGTTTCAATAATATTCCTCACACCTGTGTTGTAAAAGGCGATGCGTTGTTTATGTCCATAGCAGCGGCATCTGTTCTGGCTAAAACTCATCGCGATGAATATATGAAGCGTTTGCATGAAGAGTTTCCCGCTTACGATTGGGCATCCAACAAAGGTTATCCCACCCTTGCGCATCGCGAAGCGATAAAAAAACATGGAATAACGGAGCATCACCGAAAAAGTTTTAATTTGATGGAAAAGCAGTTGGAGATAAATTTCGAAAATTTATAATTTTTAACGCAAAATCGTGCAGCTTTTTTCGTTAAAATTCATCTATATGATAAAGCCTCAATTCTATGAAAGCAGTAATCCGATTATTTATCTTGTCTGTCGTCCTTGTCCTCCTTTCTTCATCTTGCGCAACACTAACGCTCAAAAGCAATTATGACATTCATTTTCACTCGAGTGTTGAAGATACAAAGTTGCAAGTTTCCGACAGAATTTATGACTTACCTTTCTATGTAAATGTAAAAAGGTCAAAAGAACCCTTAAACGTAACGTTACTGACCGACACATTGCAGAAGAACTTTATCTTGCAATCAGGCAATAACCTCTCTTTTTTGTATGGTAACCTTTTCTGCCTTTATGGTTACTTTGTAGATTTGTTTTCTGAAAAAAGATTCCACTACGGCAATAATATATTATTAGACCCTTTCAGCAACGACAGTATTATTAGAAAAGCTACTGTTTCGGAGTCTTTTCGTTACTATTTGTCTAAAAAATATCCAACGAATAAAGGGCAGATAAATTTAGTGTTTTCCTTACCTTGGGTAAACAGCTTTTACCTACAACCGAAATTTGAAAAACCGAAATCAAATACCGGTTTTTGGGGAATGTCACTGGGAACTGAATATTACCATAAGGATAACAGATTTATTGCTTTGATGGGAGGTGCAGTGATGGATTTTTTCCTGCCTGTACCGGCTGCTGTTGATTTATCTGGTGAACACGAACTGATGAGTTCCCTTTATGTTAACTTGACCAATAACCACAAATCGGGACGATTCACATACGGCTATGGAATTAATTATGCCAAAAACCGATGGATGTATAGATACATCGACCGGTTCGACCCACCACCTCCAACTCGCGGCACAGAAACAATAATCAGAACAAACCATTCAATGGGAATAACACTCACCGGATATCACCAATTCGGTAAGCAATATTTTATGGGATTGGTTTATCGTCCTACTTTTTTTCAAATTTATCCTGATGTAAAGTTTCATTACGAACATTTAATCAGTTTGGATTTTATGTGGAAATTTAAAGTACGATGAATCTCCAATTCACTCCACCCTCAAAAAACTCTTTGACTTTTTATCGTAATTGTAAATTTCGCCTTCTTCTATGCTGTAATACCAGCCCATTATGGTCAGTTCGCCTTGTTTTACGAGTTTCTTGACATAGGGGTATTTCATTAAGTGGCTAATTTGTACAACCACGTTCATTTTTTCGGTAAATGCGCTGCGCTCGTCGAGAGAGATTTTGTTTTTCGCGATTTGCTCCTCTACAATTTCTTTAACAGGCGCAGCCAACTCAAGCCACTTCTTGGTGTGTGGAAGTTGTTTCAGTTCTTTATCGTAATAAAGAGCGGCACAACCGCCACAATTGGAGTGTCCGCAAACAACAATGTTTGTTACTTTCAGTTGCTTAACGGCATATTCTATTACTGCCGATGTGGCAACAAATGTTTCGGATTTTTTGTCGTAAAACGGTACTAAATTGGCGATATTACGTACAACAAACAATTCACCCGGAATGGTTTTAGTTACTAAATTTGGCACTACACGCGAATCGGAACACCCGATAAAAAGGGTGTGTGGATTTTGGTGTTTTCCTAATTCGGCAAAAAATTGCTGACGCGGAATAAATTCGTTGGTTTTGAAGTCGCGGACTCCTTCAAATAATCGATTATAATCGAGAGTTTGCAGGGAGTCGTCTTCGGGATTTGTTGTATTCATATTTGATATATGGGTGAGATGTTATATTTTTTCTAAGATAAATTCGGCTGGCACATTTAGTTCTGAATAAATAGTTTTTCAAAAGGGGACATCTACAGGACGCTTTCCGTTTATAATTTGGTTTACTTTTGGTAATCCCAATCCCGATTTTCGCGCAAATTCGGTTTGAGTCATTTTGTCTTGAAAAAGCTTTAATTCTACCATTTCAACAATAGTCTTGGGAGCCGGAAACTTAATGGTTTCTTCCTCATAACCCGATACTTCCGAAATCATTTGTTGTAGAATGAGAGTTTTAGCATCGGTTTTATTTTTTTCTCCTTTTTTCATTAAAAGATAAATTTCTTGGAGAATTTCGTTATATTGTTGTTCAGTTTTTATCATTATAATGTTGAGATATCTAATTTGTCATACTCCTTATGCGTATCTATAAATTTAATAAAGAAAGTACGCACCTTAAAAATAATTCTCGCAATCACACGGCAATGGTTTCCTTTCACATTTTAATAATATACTGCCCATCGCCTACACCATCTACGCTATTAAAAGTGTTGCGCATATCTGCAAAATTTTTCTAATTACATTCTAAAACCGTATAATATCAACGTATTAACTCTACTTCATGATGAAGGAATTGTTCCAAATATTCACTTATTGGTTTTTTGCTGATGACAATTATATTGCGAATATAGATATTCTATTTCAAATTATGAAAATATATTTAAAAAATTAAAACTTAAAAATATCCTTATTCGCACATTGGCATATTAATTCATTAACAAATCACTCCACATTTTTCATGCTCAACTGTATTCTCTTTCGCTCAGTATCAACGGAAAGAACTTTCACTCGCACATGCTGATGCAGCGAAACTACATCCGTTGGATTGGATACGAAGCGGTCGGCAAGTTCCGAAATATGTACCAAACCGTTCTCTTTGATGCCAATATCAACAAAACAGCCGAAATTGGTTACGTTGGTTACGATTCCGTTGAGTGTCATTCCCTCTTTCACATCATCAATAGTGCGAATATTCGGGTCAAATTCCAAAACTTGTACTTTGCTGCGTGGGTCACGTCCCGGTTTTTCCAACTCTTGTAAAATATCGGTAAGCGTTTCGGTGCCGACAGTTGCAGTTTTATATTTCTCAATATCAATAGTTTCGATAAGCGACTTATTGTTAATCAATTCCGATACCGAACATTTTAAATCTTTCGCCATTTTCTCCACAACACTGTAACTTTCGGGATGCACCGCCGAGTTATCCAAAGGATTTTCGGCATCGGGAATACGTAAAAACCCGGCACACTGTTCGAATGCTTTTTCGCCTAATCGTGGCACTTTTTTCAACTCTTTGCGTGAACGAAAAGCTCCATTTTCGGCACGATAAGTTACAATATTCTGTGCCAACGACTCGCCCAGTCCCGAAACATACATCAATAGATGTTTGCTTGCCGTATTCAAATTTACGCCAACCAAGTTCACGCAACTTTCCACTGTTTGGTCGAGCGATTGTTTCAATTTTGTCTGATTTACATCGTGCTGATACTGCCCTACTCCGATAGATTTCGGGTCTATTTTTACCAACTCCGCGAGCGGATCGCTCAAACGACGACCGATAGAAACGGCTCCACGCACGGTAACATCGTATTCGGGAAACTCTTCGCGAGCCACTTTCGATGCCGAGTAAACCGATGCTCCGTTTTCGCTTACCACAAACACTTTTACCTCTTTGTCGTAGCGAATATTGGCGATAAATCGCTCCGTTTCTCGACTTGCCGTACCGTTCCCAATTGCGATAGCATCAATTTTATAGGTCGAAACCAACTTTGAAACTTTGCTTGCCGATTTCTGATATTCGTTTTGTGGCGGATGCGGATAGATTGTTTCGTTATATAACAGATTTCCCTGTTCGTCTAAACATACCAATTTACAACCTGTTCGATATCCCGGGTCAACTCCCAAAATTCGTTTTTGTCCCAGTGGCGG
>MVZJ01000098.1 GCA_002069095.1 Bacteroidetes bacterium ADurb.BinA174
ATTTTCGCGATGGTGGAGCAAATGGCTACAGGTATGAAGTTTCCCATTCTTCCGGCAAAGACCGTTAAAAAAGGTGATACGTGGACATCTAATCGTAACGATACTATTAAACCCGTGGAATCTCCGTTCGAGATGATCATCGATGCAGAAGACAAATACACGTATGCCGGTGTTGAAACCAAGGACGGCAAGGAATATTACAGGATTAATATTGAAGGGCCGACGAAAGTTTCGGGTGAAGGTTCACAAATGGGAATGGATATGACTATCGAAGGTACCGGAGTAAACGAAGGATATTTATTACTCGATAAAACAACGCTTCTTCCGGTTTTTGTGGATGAAAAGGTTGGTCTGGATATGAGCATCATGATATCAGGCGCACAATCTATGGCTATTCCGATGACGCAAAATACATCAACAACCACTAAATTTACGGAAATAAAATAACTGCTTTGTCCCAAAGCAAAACGCCCGATTTTGTCGGGCGTTTTTTGTTATCTGATAATTGTTTGCGCTCTGTTTGGGCCAACCGAAACAATAGCGATAGGAACGCCCAATTCATCTTCTAGAAAAGAGAGATAATTGTTGAATTCTTCGGGAAATTCGTCTTCTGATTGCATTTTTGTCATATCGGTTTTCCAACCGGGCAATTCTATGAAAATAGGCTCTATATTTTCGCAAATATCGAATGGCATGTCTTCGGTTTCTTCGCCGTTTATGTTGTATGCTACACACACTTTAATGGTTTCGAAAGCGTCGAGCACATCGCTTTTCATCATCACCAGTTTGGTGACTCCGTTTATCATAACCGTATATCGAAGCGCTACCAAGTCAATCCATCCGCAACGGCGCGGACGGCCGGTTACGGAACCGTATTCACGACCTACATCGCGCATTTGCTGTCCATCGTCATCGAACAGTTCGGTTGGAAACGGGCCGCTTCCCACGCGGGTGCAATATGCTTTGAAAACACCAAACACATCGCCGATTTTATGAGGCGATACGCCCAATCCGGTGCAAGCGCCCGCGCAAACGGTGTTGGACGAAGTAACAAAGGGATAGGATCCAAAATCGATATCGAGCATGGAACCTTGTGCGCCTTCAGCCAAAACTTTTCCGGATGCGAGCGATTTATTGATGTAATTTTCCGAATCAATGATATTGAATTGCTTTAATTTTTCCACTCCGGCAAACCATTCGGCTTCAATTTCTTCCAAATCGTATTCGAAATTGAGTTGCGCCAGCATTTCGATATGTCTTGCCGTTGCCTTTTTGTATTTTTCTTCGAAATTGTGAAACAAATCGCCTACACGCAGGCCGTTTCTGCCCACCTTATCGGTATAGGTCGGACCTATCCCTTTACCGGTTGTCCCAATTTTGGAATCACCTTTTGCCAACTCCATCGCTGCATCGAGCAAACGGTGAGTGGGCAAAATCAGGTGTGCTTTTTTCGAAATAAATAATCGGTCGGTCAATGGATGCCCCGATGCTTCCAGCGCTTCCACTTCGGCTTTAAACAGCGCCGGATCAAGCACCACGCCATTCCCGATAATATTTATTTTCCCTTGCTGAAAAATTCCCGATGGAATCGATCTTAGTATATATTTCTGATTTTCAAACTCCAGCGTATGTCCGGCATTGGGGCCACCCTGAAAACGAGCTACAATGTCGTAATTGGGCGTCAACACATCCACTACTTTTCCTTTGCCTTCGTCGCCCCATTGAAGGCCTAAAATTACGTCAACTTTCATTTTTTTCTTGAGATTTTAAGACGAATAGTTTTATAGATAATAGACTATTTTAGATTATTTTTGAACGAGAGAATCAATGTTTGCAATTCTGTCAATTTATAAATGTACTTATTCATTAATTCAGTATCACTAACTTTCTGAAATTATGCAAAGTTACTTGTCTAAACTCTGTTAATCTATATATCTAAATATCTTATTATTTTGTTTCCTTATTCAATTTTCTTAAAGCGATTTTCTTTGCATGATTGCATTTGCTGCACGTTCCATAAATATACATGCTGTAATAACTTACGGTGAATTTTTTTATTTTTCGCTGTTGTGCGGGAGTAAACAGGTTGCTGTTTTTGGTTTCCCAAACATTGCCGCAGGTGGTGCAAATAATGTGATCGTGATTTTCGTTGCCGTAGGCACGTTCGTATTTCGAAATATTTCCGCCGAACTGATGTTTTACCACCAGGCCGCAATCGAGCAGCAGTTCAATAGTGTTGTAGAGCGTGGCGCGGCTGACGCGAAAATTCACATCAATCATGGACTTGTACAAGGAATCCATATCGAAATGGCCTTTCGTACTGTAAATATGGTCGAGTATGGCAAATCTTTCCGGTGTTTTACGATGCTTATGATCCGAGAGATACTGCATAAACTCGTCTTTTACTTGTTTTCTCAACTTTTGACTGCTATCCATAGTACAAAAATATTTCTTTTTTCAATCGTTTGAAGTTATTTTTTTGATAATTTTTTTAGGAGCTGTTTTTGAATTTTTTATGCAATGTTTTTTTAGTCATTTTTTTGATGAATCTGAACTCCTGCCGGCGGCAGGCAGGTTCATTTCGCATTAAATAGCGGGCTATTTGAAAGAAAGGAAAGTTCAAATACGCGAAAAAGGGCAAAAAACAGCATAAAAAAATAGAAATAAAAATATAATGCGTAAAATTAAAACAACTTCTAAAGATACAAATTTAAACTCACTTAACCAGTTGAGAATGCACAAAAAATGCCGGATGGCAGATTTCACTCTCGTTATGATATGAGTCTGAAACCGTTACAAAGTAATAATATGCCTTTTCATCAATTGGAGCGGAGTACTCAAACACAGGTTTACGTAATCCCACGGCAAGAATATTTTCGGCTTTATTCACATCAAAATCATCCGATTCGCTCCTGTAAACATTATAGGTGACGCGAACTTTCACATCATCGGTTTTCCATTTTAACTGGAGTTTTCCGTTTACGTTTTCGGCTGTAAGGTCGAGCGGTGCATTAGGAATTTCATTCGAAAGCCAGGTCATTGCCGGCAATTTTGCCGGATGGCGGTAATACTGGCTGATGGTATTTAAAATGCCTTTCGTGTTCGATAACACATTGTCGGCTCTAAAATATGCTTGTCCGGCAGTTCCTTTCTTTCTCGTGTAATCGATCTGATTTACGATATCCTGTCGGCTCCAACCCAATTCTATCATCTGATAAGCGCCGAGACCGGGAACCAGAATTCTGTTGTTTCCGTTTTCAATCCAATCGTCCACAAACGGATAAAAAAGATGTTCTTTATAATACATCATTGGGTATAGTGCATCGTGTTTGCCCATTTTCATCCATTTTGCCGCATCCTGAAAAACTGTTTCCAATGCCGTCCATCCCGCACTTGTATTTCCTAAAGCGCGATATCTGCCTAATGGTGCGCTGCTAACCTGAACCCATTTTTTCTGGCTTTTTATCCAATCGTAAGCTTTGGTTACAAAGCGGGTAATGTTGTCTCTGCGCCAGTCCTGCAGTGATTTTCCCTTGGCGTAAAGGCGATACATTCCGGCATCGGGAAACCGAACTGCATTATCGGGATAACGAATATAATCGAAATGTATACCGTCGATATCGTAATTAGCAACTATCTCTTTTACAATGGATAAAAGATAATCATCGGTTTTGGGATTACCCGGATCGAGAAACCATTCGCCTTTGTATCTTTTAGTTATAGAGGGATTTTTCTTTGTTATTGAATTTGCGCCAAGGCTTTTCACGTGTTTGTCGAGCCCTAACGGGTATGTTACTATCCATGCGTGCAATTCCATACCGCGTTTGTGGCACTCCTCTATGGCAAAAGCCAGCGGATCGAATTTGGGTTTTCCGTATTCGTTCGAAATCACGATTGAAGCCATCGGCTCAATTTTTGAATCGTAAAACATTTCTCCTCTTGCCCGAACCTGAAATATTACAGTATTAAAATTGTGCTTTTGCAAATTATCAAGAAGATCGATAAGCTCTCTTTTCTGTTCTTCCTGACTGATTTTATTTCTTGGCCAGTCGAGCCCGTAATTAGTTGTCAACCAAACTGCTCTAACTTCTGTTGCAGGCGGTTGGGCAGAAAAAATTCTCATCGGAACACACAAAAAGATGATGAGAAAGACATATATTTTATTCATTAATTATAATCGTTCTAAACTTGGCGATACAAATTTAAAACAAAATTGCAGTGCTGATACGCTTTTTTCGAATGTTAACATTTGAAAGCGATAAAACTACATATTTCATCGCTTATCGGTATATATCAGACATATTTTGTTATGTAAATTGCATATTATCTTATTAAATATCATTCCCATGTTCCTTTTTACGAAACTTTATCTTAATATTATTGTGAAGTTTAATATTTAATTTTACTTTTGTGTATATTTTATATGATAATAATGTTCGTTAAAAAAATTAATAAACTATGAATCCACTGCTTTTTAATTTAAACGGTTGGGAAATACCTATTATAGTGTTGGTTATCCTTATTCTTTTTGGTGGGAAAAAAATTCCTGAATTCATGAAAGGCTTAGGAAAGGGTATCAATAGCTTTAAAAGGGGATTGAACGACATTGAAGAAGACATTAAGGCTGATCCTTCCGACAAAAAATCATCGACTACCAGCAATCAATAATCCAACTTTTCAGTTATTGTAAAATTGTTTGTTCTCGGGATTAATTCACGATTTTGTGGATTTTTTCCGAGATTAAGTTCTATAATCTATTTGGTTGCATGAAAGAGAAAGAAATGTCCTTTTGGGATCATCTTGAAGAGTTCCGCTGGACTTTGATTCGAATTATCGGCGCAGTGCTTATTTTTTCCATTGCGGGATTTATTCTTATTCCACGCATTTTCGATTCAATAATTCTTGCACCCAGTTCATCCGATTTTATTACTTACCGATTTTTGGAAGGAGCGAGTAAATATATTCCTTTCCTACCTGATTTCTCTGCCGACTCGTTTAAAGTTGATTTGCTGAACATCAACATGACAACGCAGTTTATGACCTATATTTCTACTTCGCTGGCATTTGGTATACTTTTAACCATCCCTTATATTTTATTCGAAATTTGGCGATTTATCAGCCCCGCTTTATACGAAAACGAAACTAAAGGTGTGAGAATGGCTTTTGGTTTTGGCGGAGTTATGTTTTTGATCGGGTGTTTGGTTGGCTATTTCATGGTTTTTCCTCTGATATTCAGATTTCTTATCACCTTCGAATTGAGTGATGCCATTCGGCAAACCATATCACTGGATTCGTATATGAATAACTTTTACACGCTTATCCTAATTATGGGTGTCGTATTTGAATTGCCCCTTGTCTTTTGGCTTTTATCCAACCTGGGACTCATTTACCGTTCTTTTTTCCGAAAATATCGCAAACACGCTGTAGTTGGCTCCATGTTTTTGGCAGCCATTATTACCCCGTCGGGAGATCCTTTTTCACTCATTGTGGTAACATTACCGCTGTATATGTTATGGGAGATAAGTGCTTTCGTGGTGAAAAAAGATCCGCCGGAAGAAGAGGAAGAAGAAAATCTGCCGGCGGTATTCGAATAATTACCGGTTCATAATTACTTTCCCGAACGGCAGTTTCATTAACTTAAAATGCTGATTTCCGAACGGAATTCAGATAATGGTGATGTAAAATAACACGCCAAAAAACATGTGCGTAAGCGCTATCGGTAATCCGCCGATGAAAAACCAGATAACATTCATTATCAATGCTAAGCAACCCGATGTTGTCTTATTGCTGACTGCTTTCTTATCGAAAGGCAGCAAAGCCATTTCCGCTAATTTTAATGATTGCAAACCGAAAGGAATGCCGATTATGGTAATCATCAAACCGATGCTCGCAATAACATATTCGATGGCAATAAATATGCCACCGAATACTATCCAGATAACGTTTCCCAATGTTTTCACCGCACGGCTATTACTTCAATTTCCACCATACAGTTTTTGGGTAAGCCTTTGGCTGCAATGGCCGAACGAGCCGGAAACGCACCCGAAAATTGAGCGGCGTACACCTCGTTCATTTCGGCGAAGTAGGACATATCGCCTAAAAATACCGTTGTTTTCACGATGTTTGCCATTGTCAGTTCGGCTTCGTCCAAAATGGCTTTGATGTTTTTGAAACATTGTGTGGCCTGTTCTTTTACTCCGCCCGGAACCAACTCTCCGGTTGCCGGATCGATGGGCGTTTGTCCGGAAATAAAAATCATTCCGTTTACTTCAATTGCCTGACTGTAAGGCCCGATTGCCGCAGGGGCTTTTGTGGTTGAAATTACTTTTTTCATACTCTTTTTTTTAGAGCCAAGAACCAAGATAAAAGACATAAGACTTTATTAATTGGTATATTGGCATGTTAGTATATTTTTATGCGAGTTACGGGTTGCGGGTTAAATCGTAAATCCGAAATCGTAAATCGTAAATTAATTCATTATTCAAAATTCATCCTTTGTTTTACCACCTCATAAATCATCACTCCCGCTGCAACCGAAACGTTCAACGATTGAATAGTTCCGAATTGCGGAATTTTCACCAATTCGTCGCAAATGCGCAGGTGCTCGGTTGCAACTCCTTCATCTTCCGAACCCATAACGATAGCTGTAGGAACCGAAAAATCGGTATCGGTATAAAACTCGGCAGCCTTTTCGGTGGCAGCCACCACTTTTATTCCACTGTTCTTAAGAAAAAGAATCGCATCCTTTAAGTTATTTTCACGACAAACGGGAATGCTGTGTAATGCTCCGGCAGAGGTTTTTATGGCATCGGCATTTACCGATACGCTCCCGCGTGCAGGAATAACGATTGCATCTACACCGGCAACTTCACAAGTTCGGGCAATGGCTCCGAAGTTACGCACATCGGTAATTCCGTCTAAAACCAAAATAAACGGATTTTTGCCCTGTTCGTATAAAAACGGAATTATCTGCTCTAATTTCTGATACGTAACTGCTGAAGTAAACGCTATAATGCCCTGATGGTTCTTGCGTGTAATGCGGTCGATACGCTCTAACGGTACTTTTTGCATCGGAATTTCGTATCGGCGCAGTACTTCTTGTAATTCTTTAAAAAGTTCACCCGACAGCTCTCGCTTTACCAGCACCTTATCGATATCTTTTCCGGCTTCTACCGCTTCAATTACGGCACGAATGCCAAAAATCATTTCTTTTTCTTTCATTTTTTAAGACTTTTAGAACCAAGAACAATGAGATAAGACAGACAAAAGATTATTAGACAAATAGACTTTTTGTTAATCCGTAAATCTCTGCCAACATCAACATCATACTCGCCTCCCTCCCTTTTGGGGAGGGTTGGGGGAGGGGCTTCACACACCCAACATTACCTTAGCATTTTCAACAGCTTGTGCCGTTGTTTTTTCACCACTGAGCATTCGGGCGATTTCTTCAATCCGCTCTTCCGACGAAATTTTTTTCATGTAAGTAACGGTTGTTTCTTCGTTATCGTCTTTGTACACTACGTAATGGACTTCGCCTTTTGCTCCAATTTGCGGCAGGTGCGTGATGGCAATTACCTGCATATCTCGGCTCATTTCACGCATGATTGTGCCCATTTTATCGGCAATCTCACCCG
>MVZJ01000099.1 GCA_002069095.1 Bacteroidetes bacterium ADurb.BinA174
AACGGCAAACAACTTGCACAAATGTATCAACTAATCGGCAAGTTGGGCGTATTGGACAAAGCGCTCGTGCTTCTCTGGCTCGAAAATTTGAGTTATGCCGAAATTGCCGAAGTAATGGGAATAACCGTTTCGAATGTATCGGTAAAACTTATGCGGATAAAGGAAAAGTTGAAAGAGATGGCGAATTCGTCAGATAATTAGAAACAAGAGCCAAGACACAAGACAGACGACAGAAGAGCGATAGATTTTTAGACAAGAAGATTTGTCAACTAAACATTAAAATATTTAATTATGGAACTCGAACAATTAAAACAACAGTGGGATATTTTACATACGAAATTAGATGAAGAGCAGATTATCAATAAAAAACTGATGGAAAATGCTATTAGGCAAAAGATAGATAATACAAACTTCCGAAATGTTTTTGGTTTAGCTGTAAGAGTAATAATAATCCCTTTTTTATTTATAATGTATAATCATAAATTTTTAAATGATTTTACCTTTTATATCACAATCACTTTTTTAATATTTGCATTACCTTTTTCAATATATTGGACATATCAATTCATTCAACATATGTCATTAGAAAAAAATATTATTGAAGTAGAAAAGTTTTTATTAAAATATAAAAGATATAACTATATCATAGAAAAGTTTTCTTACACCGTTATTTTTATCATTTTATCTTGGGAATTAATTAACAGATATGAAATTCTTACTTCTGTTAACATGTTCTATCCTATTTTGATAATTTTTTCTTTGATTTTTATTGGAATCATTTATTTAGGCATATATGAAAAAAAGAAAATAAAAAACCTCCACCAAAGCATTTCCGATTTAAAAGAGTTTGAAAAAGAGTAGATTTTTCATTTCACTTTTTCACCGATGGTATTCTTTTAAGTGATACCATCGGTCTTTTTTTTACTAACTTTGAAAAATATTGACCGTTAACTGTAAGAATTTACTGAGTTAATCGTCTATATATATGTATGGATGCTCAACAATTTCAAAATAACATTCTCTGTTATTCCGATAAGCTGTATCGCATGGCACTCTCTATTTTAAGAGATGAGAATATGTCGCGAGATGCTTATCAGGAATTGATGACACGGCTTTGGGAGAAACGGAAACAGTTAGAAAAGCTTGAAAACCCGCGAGCATTCCTGCTCACTTCGATGCGAAATCTATGTATAGATTTACTTCGGAAAGAGCGTGAAAGCGAAGAAGTTTCGCCAAACAGTGAATATATCGCGCCCAATCCGCATCAGCTTGCAGAGCAATCGGATTCAGTCAGTTTTATCTGTAAAATGATTGACTCTTTGCCCGAAATGCAACGCACAATTGTCAGAATGAGAGATGTGGAAGATTTGGATATTTCGGAAATTGCAGAAGTGATGCAGATTACAGAAAACGCGGTTATGGTTACTTTGTCGCGTGGACGAAAAAAGTTGCGTGAAATAATTATCGCTCATCAACAAAACGAAAGAAAGGTATATGGAAAATATAGATAAATTATTAGATAAATATTTTGACGGCATCACATCCGACAAAGAAGAAATAATATTGAAAGAATACTTCTCAAAAGAGGATATATCTCCCCAACACGAGATGTACAAGCCACTGTTTTCGGCATTCGAGCGTGAAAAACAGATTGTCGCACCCAAGTTTACTATTCCCGACGAACGAAACGAAAAAAAATCGCTTCCAAAAAGAATTTGGATTACAGCAGCAAGTGTAGCGGCAGCTATTCTGCTTATCATATTGCTAAATCCGTTAAGCAAAAATGCCAAAACAGAAAATAACTATTTGGTGTATATAAACGGAAAAGAGATAACCAATCAGGAAAAGGCACAACAATATGCTGAAGAAATGTTTATGAAAGCCGAAGAGATTATCCGCGTAAGCTACCATCCTTTTGAAGAAACAAAAGCAATTAAGGCAGAAATGGATGCGGATAAAATATTCAACGATTTATCGGTAGAAATCAACAATATAGAGTCTATAATTCAATAAATCAATAATTTAAAATCCCTTACAGATATGAAAAAGATTACAACAATTTTATGTTTACTTTTTGTCGTTGCAGCAACAGTTTCGGCACAACAACTCGAAAAGCTGTTCGAGAAATATATGGAGGATGAGCGTTTTAACTACGTTTATCAGAAACGCCCTAGCGTAATGGACAGGCTAAATGATATAAATGAAGTTTATTCCAGTACTGTAACAATATATAATACTAGCGAAAGTCTCGGACGCCAAATGCTTACATTGAACTCGGCTGATGCAGCGTTGGAGGAGAATTTTAGCAAAGAGGTGGTAAACGCTCTTAAAGCAGATAAATATGAACAGGTCTCCATTGTAAGAAACGGGAAAAATCGAGTGGAAAAATACGAGAAAAAAACCGGAAATCGCCTGTCCAAAGTAAGTTTCATTAAAAATCCCGGTAACGTGATGGTTTCTTGGAATGAATATGAAACTAAAAAGAAATAATACTTCTACTTTTTAATTAAACACTTCAACGGGAGTGTGACGTAATTGTCACGCTCTTTTTTCATTTATTTACACACTTTAACTTTAACCGTTTAAACTTTCGGTAAAACAAAGACTCTTATATAAAGCACGCAATTCTAGAAACAAAATTCAAATTTAAGTTATGAAAAAGAGTATGTTAAAAGGAATGGCAGTGGCAATAGTGTTGCCGTTTGCATTTATTGGTTGTGAAAACGACAACCCGTTAGAAGGTATTGATTCTGAGAAAGTAGCTGTTCAATTCAGGGCTACTAATGGCACTGTTACCAAGAGTGCTGTTCAGGGTGAAACTCGTGCATTGTTATTTGATAATTTGGTAAATATTACCACTTTTAAAATTAATGTAGGAGAAATCGAATTTGATTTTGACGATGACGACAAATGGGCTTACAAGTTTGGCGGATCGTATTCTTACGACGATGATATTAAGTTGAAAGGCCCGTTCGAAATCGATTTAATCTCAAAAGGAACTTTGCAGGTTAAAACATTGTTTACAGGTTTGGAGCTTCCTAAAGCCAAATTCGAAGAAATCGAATTCAAGATGAAGAAAAACCGTGACAAAAATTCGTTAATGTACAATCAAACAATTCGGATTGAAGGCGATATTTTGGGAATCCCGTTTATTTTCGCCTCCGATAAGGAGTTCGATTTCGAGATTGAATTTGACAAACCGTTTATTCCGGGTGAAAACTTAAGCGTTATAGTCGATTTCCATGTAAACCAATTATTCTCACACTCATTAAGCGGAATCGATTTCAGCAAAGCCATCGATTACAACAAAAACGGCATTATCGAGATTTATTACAACGATGACGACAACCAGTCTTACAATTACTTGTTAGGCAAGAAAATATGGGAATGGTTCTACGATATTATCGATTGTGATTTTGACGATGATGACGATGACGACGATTAACAAATCTTCCTGATGGAAACTATCAGGCAAAAGTCCGGCTTTTTGGTCGGGCTTTTGTTTTTTTACTACTTTTGCATTCAATATGAAAGAGCAAAAACCCTACCGCGATTTTTCAGAATTTCTCTTGCAGAAATTTTCCTATAAAGTGCAGAAAATATCCATCAATGCCGGATTCACGTGCCCCAATCGTGACGGTTCGAAAGGCCGCGGCGGATGCACGTATTGCAACAACCAGAGTTTTAGTCCGGGATACGGAAAACCTACGAAAACCATATCGGAACAGTTGGCAGACGGAATCGAGTTCTTTTCGCACAAATATCCCGAAATGAAATATCTGGCCTATTTTCAATCTTACACTAACACGTACGATAGCGTGGAAAAACTGATCGCGATGTACGAAGAAGCACTTGCTTATCCCAATGTGGCCGGTTTGGTTGTAAGTACCCGCCCCGATTGCATGCCCAATGAATTGCTGGATTATTTTGAAGAACTAAATAAAAAAACGTTCGTTTTATTAGAATACGGCGTGGAAAGTACGCTCAACAAAACGCTGGAACGCGTAAATCGTCAACACACGTTTGAAGAATCGATAGAAGCCATCCGAAAAACTGCCGAAAAAGAAATTCCGGTGGGTGCTCACCTCATTTTGGGCCTACCAAGCGAAACGGACGATGATATTTTAGGCCACGCGCAAAAGTTATCCGAACTTCCGCTCACCACCGTAAAATTGCACCAGTTGCAAATTATTCGGGGTACCGCAATGGCGAAGGAATATGCACTATTACCCGAATCGTTTTACATTTTCGAACTCGAAGAGTACATTGATTTGTGCGTAGATTTTGCTGAACAGTTAAATCCCAATTTCTACATTGAGCGATTTGCCTCGCAATCGCCAAAATCGTTACTCATCGCACCCAATTGGGGATTAAAAAATTATGAGTTAACGGAAAAGGTGGTAAAAAGGTTTAGGGAAAGAAATACGTGGCAAGGAAAACTATTTGCATCTGACGGCTTTAAATCCGTCTAATGCGTGAGTAACTATCCGTAAGGCCGGCAATCGGTCAGACGGAGTTACATCCTATAATTCCAATCGCGTTGCGAATACTTAATTTGCGTAATGCTCAACAGTCTCTATATCAGATGTATTGAATGAAGGAACGATAGAGAGAAAAGATAATTTTTATACGTTTGAAGTTCAACGTTTAAGGTTTAAAGGTTCAGGGATAAACCCAGATTGTTGAACTATTTCACATTAAAAGCGATCCTTAAATCTTCAATTTCTTTATCGCCAATAGGTTGTAGTTCTCCTATACTGGAAGCCATTACCAGCGAATTTGCCGAAAACTCAGCCACTTCCAGGTAGTCGAACGTGTTAAGCAGTTTATCTCCGGTAACAAAAACACTGTCATTCTCTACCATAACAACCCGATTGTTGTTAAACATTTTTGCTACCCTATCTACCTCATTATAAATTAATCCGAAAGGTATGGAAGGTACATCTTGCAGAAAAATCCAGCTTTCGGGAATGGTGCGCACATCAAATTTGCTGCCACTTACCGCATGTGCCATCAAGTTAATAGGTTGCGTGCAAATAATAGAGTTGATATGCGGATTGAGTTGATAGATACGTTGGTGCAAAGCTACGGAACGACTTGGTGTTTTACCCGCTTCTGCCATTCCGCTTTTTATCTGAACAATATCGCTCGGCGAAATATCCCAACGGGCAACATTACGCGGCGTAATTAAAAAGTCATCGTTACGCCAACGAACAGAAACAGTTCCGTAGGTAGAAATCATCAAACCTTGGTCGCAAGACCTTCGGATGATATTCACCATTTCGGTGCGTAAAGTCCTTTCATCGGAAGGATATTCAATGTCCATAAAGTGCGAAATATTGGCGGGAATATGGTTAACATAACTCATCACTTGTTCGTCTGACAAGTAATTTACTTTCCCAAGTCTCTCTGCGTTAATAATGGTGCGACAGCAAAACTCCAATGTTTCAAAGCGCTGATAAGCATCCATCATATCGGTTCCACCCAATACGATACCATGGTTTTCCATAATTACAGCCCTATAGCGCTTATCTTCAAACTGAGCTGCTATTTTCTTACCCAAATCTTCACTCCCGGGCGTACCGTAGGGCGCAAAACCGATATCGCCACACACATCGTATGCTTGCGGAACAATTTTTGTATCGGGTATCTTACCCACAATGCTAAAAGCTACCAGCGCAGGCGGATGAGCATGTATTACGGCTTTGATTTCGGGTCGGGCTTCGTAAATAGCTTTATGAAAAGGATATTCCGACGAAGGCTTGTGTGGTCCGATAACAGTACCATCGCGTTTTACGCACATTATGTCTGCCGTGGTGAGATTCCCTTTATCTACACCCGATGGTGTAATCCATATATCACCGTTGTCGTCTTTGATAGAGATGTTTCCGCCGGAAGTAGTTGTCATTCCGCTACGGTAAATTCGTCCGATGATAATGTTGATTTGCTCCACCGGATGCATTAAATGGACATCAAGTTGTTTCATATAATTATTTATTGATTGTTGGATGATTTTCCAATAAATATGTTTCTGCTTCAACGCTCCATAATCCTTTATGACACTTGCAGATTTCTGCTAAGTTTTTGAATAGCTCATCTTTTTCGCCTAACTTTTCAAAATCGGAAATGGCTGTTAACGGCATTTCAATATGCGTATAAATCAGCTTTTTACCTCCGGATATATTCGGCAAATTATTAGTGGTGTCAGCTACGGCATCCAATCCGCCGATGTGTGTAACCAATCCTGCAGGGTCTAACCCTTTGCCCATAATGTCGAGCGCTTCCTTCATATCGTCATTATTACCTCCGCTAGTTCCTACAACGTGCGTGTAAGCATAATGCACATTATAAAAATTCATTTCAGCAGTAAACTTCGGATTATCGGGTCCGGCAAAGAAGTTCAGACAGCCGTCAAATCCTAAAATCTGATCGCCTTGTTCGATAACCGATTTTACGGGTGCAAAAACAAATACATCGTCATAGCCGGTTCCTCCTGCTATGGTTTTCAACTCTTCCACAGGATTCTCCATTTTTCCGGTATTTACGTAGCGTAAATCTATTCCGCGAGATGCTGCAAATTCAACCGTATAAATGGATGCTGCACGATCGAGACGATTTTGGTCAATGTCAGTAACCACTAATAAAGAAGGCTTTATTTCTTCACGATGAAGCACGAAGTTAATGGCTGCAAGTCCCATTGGTCCGACTCCGGCAAGAATAGCCATTTTTCCGTCGGGAACAATTTCCATTGTATGAACATAACTTCCGGGCGTAGTGTGATAGTTGGCGTGCATAGCACCAATTACACACGACAGCGGCTCTGCCAACGATGCAGGATAATAGCCTTCTCCATTGTAAATTAAGAGACAATCCTGCTCCATAACTTCATTCGGAATCACTACGTAAGTGGCATCGCCACCGATATAGCGATAGCTATATCCCGGAGCACTTAAAACTCCCACAGGTCCGTTTTCATAATACAAAGCGGGTTGAATGGAAAACTTATCGCCGGCTTTAAATTTGCTTGCCCATTTGCTGCCAACCTCCAACAGTTCTCCGGCAAACTCGTGACCGATAATAATGGGATTTTCATGAACGTCATCGGGTACCCGTTTGTGGTCTGCACCTTGCGAAGCCGCTTTGTAAGATGACATACAGATTGAGTCGCAAACAACTTTGGCTAATATTTCGTCGTCTTTTATAGCCGGTAATTCAAACTCTTCTAATCGAAGATCTTTCTTCCCATAAAGGCGTACTGCTCTTGTTTTCATATATTTTGTTATTCTTGAATTTTAATTAAAGTAGATACTCCGAATTCTGAACTCAAAATCAGCGTATCTTTTGTGAGCTTTTCAACTTTATAAGTTTCGGTTAAATCTTCAAATGTTTTATAAGTTTCAAGACTATCATCTTTTATCGAAAGTTCTGTAACCGCCATATTTGGTTTGAAAATTTTCAGACTGTCACCAATTAACGAATACTTAAATTCCGATAAGTCAGTTTCTTGGTCGGGAATATAAACTGTTGTATCGTTAAATACAAAACGAGCA
>MVZJ01000100.1 GCA_002069095.1 Bacteroidetes bacterium ADurb.BinA174
ATATCCGTTTTTTTCATGCGTATATAAAACTAAATTCCTTAAATGGAGGAACAGAAGAACCAATTCGCTTCCCCAATGTAATGGATTTATATTTTTCCTGTACAACCGATTCGGGCTTCGCCAAGCCTTTTTCGATAAAATCCACTGCTTTTTTCATCAAATTATCCTCTTTCATGTATATGGAATAGTAACTTTCTTCGCCAAAAAAATTCCTTACAATATACGATATCAAGTGCCTTTCAAACAGGTTTCTGGATTCTTCAATGTAATATGGCCGCGGACGAATTCCTTTGTTATCGGCGAAACTCACCAAATTCAACAAAAGCGGTTGTTTGTATAAAAAACGGGCAAGGTCTTCCGCCGATTGAAATTCCTGCAACTTTTGTTTGTACATATCCGAATAAGATACGGCATATTCCTGAATGAAGTCTCTATTTGCGAGAGAATTAAAATAAGAATTTATCCCGATTGTATCGCGGGCAACGAAAACATCGGGCATTATACCATCGCCTCCGAAAACAGTTCGTCCGCCTTCGGTCTTAAACGAAATAAGAGTCGATGCAGTGTCTGTATTCACGTAATCGCCTTGCATATACCGGTTTAAGGCTTCCATCTCATATTCGTCATATTTTCCTTTTTCGTATTTTCGCTGAATGGAACGTCCCGACGGCGTGTAATACCTGGCAACGGTAAGTCTCACGGCAGAGCCGTCGGGAAAGCAGCGTTGACTTTGCACCGAACCTTTACCGAATGACCTTCTCCCGATTACTAACCCCCGGTCGTGATCTTGTATCGCTCCGGCAAATATTTCACTTGCCGATGCACTTAATTCATCAATTAAAACAACGACATCGTCTTCTTTACTCGTTCCCGAACCATTAGCATAATTGTCTTGACGCGGAAAATTTCGTCCGTCGGCATAAACTATTAAATCACCTTTCTTGAGAAATTCATTCAGCATCGCAACTACAACTTCCAACGAACCGCCGCTGTTGCCTCGCAAATCGACGATAAAAGAGCGGGCTCCTTGGTTTTTTAATTTGGACAATGCCGATATAAATTCATTAAAGGTATTGAATCCAAATGTACCTACTTTGATGTATCCGATTGTTTTGGTTGACATGTAAGCAGCTTGCACACTATTCATAGGAATATCGCCGCGGGTAACAACAATATCGGTCAGCGTAGATTTACCGTCTCTTTTAATTCCAAGTTTTACTTCCGAACCTTTTTCACCCCGAAGTTTTTGTAACACATCGGCATTTGTAATCCCCTTACCTGCAATCAACGTATCGTTGACGTTTACAATTCTGTCCCATTGCTGTATGCCTGCGGCCTCCGATGGGCCACCCGAAACGATGCTTGTAACGATAATAGTGTCTCTTAACACATAAAAACTAACTCCGATTCCCGAAAAATGACCTTCCAAATCTTCGTTCATACGCTTCATATCGCCGGCAGAAATGTAAGCCGAATGCGGATCAAGTTCCTGAACTATTTTAGGCAATGCATCTTCCACCAATGCACGCATATTCACCGTATCAACATACGATTTGTTGATGTAGTTGAACACGGCATCAACCTTTCCGGTTCCGTCAACCTTTCCCGTGCTTCCAAATTGTGAATATATGTTTCCGATGAGAATTCCCAATGCAATACTCAATCCAATCCACAAGGGAAGCCATGTTTTTACCTTTTTCTCAGGACTCATTTAACTATTTACAATTTACAAATTATGATTTACGATTTACGATTTACAATTGAACTATATTAGATAATAACTTTCGCAATTGATAACCTGCGAGTTATTATTCTACATTCACCGCAACCAATTCAATATCGGCTCTTTTAAGCAATTCTATTCCATCGCTCAACCTATAAGAATCGGCATAAACAACTTTCTTAATGCCTGCTTGAATTATCAACTTGGCGCATTCGATACAAGGCGATGACGTTACGTACAACGTTGCTCCTTCGCTGCTGTTGTTTGAGCGCGCTACTTTTGTAATGGCGTTTGCTTCTGCATGAAGAACATACGGTTTTGTAACATTGTTTTCATCTTCGCAAACATTTTCAAACCCCGATGGCGTACCGTTGTATCCATCCGAAATTATCATCTTGTCTTTTACTAAAATAGCCCCTACCTGACGGCGTTTGCAATATGAATTTTCGGACCAGATAAATGCCATACGCATATAACGCTTGTCTAATTCGAGTTGTTTTACCCCTAAATCTCCTAAAGGAAAACTTGGGGTAGTTGTATTATTGTTGTTTGTGTGCATGTTTTGTTTTACTTACTTTTAAACAACCGACTTGGAAGCCGTTTCACCCATTAAAAGGCTTTTAAACTCATATCCAGACTTTTTACAGAATGCGTCAACGCCCCGACGGAAATATAATCCACTCCGCATTCGGCGTACTGGCGAATGGTGTCGAATGTGATCCCGCCCGAAGACTCTAATTCTACCCTGCCATTTACTATTTTAACGGCTTCCCGGGTTTGTTCGGGAGTAAAATTGTCGAGCATAATACGATCTACACCTCCGGTGTTCAAGGCCAGATTGAGCTCATCAAAATTTCTGACTTCAATTTCTATTTTTAATTGTTTATTTTTTTCTTTCAAATATTTCTGTGCTCCACGAATGGCATTTTCAATGCCTCCGGCAAAATCCACGTGGTTATCTTTCAGCAAAATCATGTCGAACAAACCGATTCGATGATTTTTGCCGCCGCCTATTTTTACCGCTGCTTTTTCAAGCATTCGCATTCCCGGTGTGGTTTTGCGCGTATCTAACACTTTAGTTCCCGTTCCTTCGAGCAGTTTTACATATTTATTGGTAGTTGTGGCAATTCCACTCATGCGCTGCATAATGTTGAGCACCAACCGTTCTGTTTGCAACAACGATTGCACTTTTCCCGATACCACGAAAGCCACATCTCCGGGCATTACGTGAGTGCCGTCGCTGATAAAAACTTCCATTGACAAATTCTTATCGAACTTGCTGAAAACCGCTTTTGCCACTTTAACACCTGCCAGGATACCCTCCTCTTTAATCAACAATTGGACTTTGCCCATTGCCGTTTCGGGAATACTGCATAACGTTGTGTGATCGCCGTCGCCAATGTCTTCGGCAAAGGCTAATCCGATGAGTTTTTCAGTCAGTTCATTTACATTCATTGTGCAAAAAAATGGAAGCTTTCGCTACTAATAACTTGTGAATGCACTTTGTTAATAACAACTTGCGATTTGTGGACACAAAAGTATAAAAATAAAAGATTATATTTGCACTTAAGTTGCTAATTTAACGTAAAAAGCGTTTGAAAGGTCGTGAGATGAAGGTAGTTTTGCTGTCAGTTGGAAAAACTGATGATGAGAATTTTGCTCCAATGATTGATATTTACAAAAACCGGCTTAGTTATTACGTCTCTTTTGAGATGGAATTTGTGCCAGATTTGAAAAAAGCCAAAAAACTGTCGGAAAAAGAGCAAAAAAACCTTGAGGGAGAAGCCTTGCTGAACCATATCCAACAGGGCGATTACGTAGTTTTGTTAGATGACAAAGGGAAACAACACTCATCTACTGAATTTGCTCGTTTTATGGAGAAAAAATTATATTCCGTGCCCAAACGATTGGTTTTTGTCGTAGGTGGTCCTTATGGTTTTTCGGAAGCGGTTTATGAGCGTGCAAATGAAAAACTGTCGTTATCGAAAATGACTTTCACGCATCAAATGGTTCGTTTGGTGTTTGTAGAACAACTTTATCGGGCAATGACAATTTTAAACGGGGAGCCGTATCATCATGAATAATTGAAAATTGAAAATGAAAAGAAACATTGCATTTATTTGCGTATTGTTAATGGGCTTTTCAGCTTTAGCCCAAGAAATAATCGGAAGCTGGAGCGGTACGCTCGATATTATGGGCAACAAACTCCCCATTGTTTTCAACATTGAAAAACCCGACACTGTTTACGTTACAAAAATGGACAGTCCGGCGCAAAACGCCTTTGGTTTGCCCACCAACAGAACTTCGTTTGCCAACAATAAGTTGGAAATAATAGCCTCCGGCTTAGGAATTTTCTATCAGGGAACGTTGGATGGAGATTCCATTTCAGGAACATTTAATCAAGGTGGCATGCCGTTTCCGTTAGTGTTGAAACAATCGGATAAACCGGTTTTCAATCGTCCGCAAGAGCCAAAACCACCGTTTCCGTACAAAACGGAAGATATTTTTTTCGAAAACAAAACCGATAAAATTTTGCTTGCCGGAACATTCACTGTACCCGATTCTGCCGGTACATTTCCCACGGTTATTTTAACTGCCGGAAGCGGGCCGAATGACCGCGACGAAACCATTTTGGGGCACAAACCGTTTTTGGTCATCGCCGATCACCTTACCCGAAACGGCTTTGCCGTACTCAGATACGACAAGCGTGGCGTTGGACAATCGAAAGGCGATTTCGCCAGAGCTACCGTGCAAGATTTTACTGCGGACGCAGAGTCGGCTATTAATTATTTGAAAACCCGAAAAGAAGTAAATAAATCGGCTATCGGGCTTATCGGGCACAGCGAAGGAGGCATGGTTGTACCGATGGTTGCATCAAAAAATAGGAGCGTTAAATTTATTGTTTTATTGGCTGCGCCGGGAGTTAAGGGAACGGAAATTGTTCTTGAACAAAACCGATTGGGGTTGGCGGCGTTAAACATGGAACCAGAAAATCTTGATAAATCACTAAAATTAATAAATGAACTGCTGTACGACTTAACAAAATGGGAAAATACGGAAGTAGAACGTACCGTTCTTAGAGACCGTCTTTCACAACTATGGGAACAGTTCCCGTTACTGGTAAAATTAAAACTAAAAAAAGACCCCTACGTACGCAACCAATTTAACGAAATGGTAAAATCCGGATATCGCAGCTTCCTGAAGACCAATCCGGCTGATTTTCTACAAAAAGTAAAATGTGCGGTTTTGGCTATCAACGGCGAAAAAGACACTCAGGTTTCAGCCGATGTAAACCTGAATGCAATTAAAACCGCGTTGGATATGAGTAAAAATTATCGGTATGAGATAAAGAAATATCCCAATCTCAACCATTTGTTTCAAGAAAGTGAAACCGGAAATCTGGATGAATACGGAGAAATTGAGCAAACCATTTCACCGGAGGTGTTGGAGGATATTACAGTGTGGTTGAAAAAGCAAGTGAAGTGAATAGATAATCGCAACGCCAGTTATCAAGCACTTCTACTAATTTATCAGTTACCACTAACCATTCTTTCTTTAGAGAGTCTTTTACCCTTAAAAGCTAGTGGAAATCGTTATATCTTTCTCAAATCGAATTATCTTTCCGTCATCGCTCACACCTTCTCCAATAACTTGATAAGTGGTGTGCATATCGGCTGAATAAAATTCGATAATTGCTTCTCCTTTTTCCGAGAACACCACGTTGGGTTTCCAAAAAATAGTGGTGCGTAAATCGGGAATGGACGTTTCTTTTTTCTCCGGCGTTTCGTAAGCGGGTGCGTAAAACTCAATGGCTTGCTGATAACCAAGGGGAATAATCCGGTCGATGTTTGGCGGCGTACGAATTTTCCCTTTGTATCCTCCTATTTTTGTGGTGATTACTACTGCTCCACTTGTATTTGGGTAATATCCGGGCATTGAAAAATTATCTCTGACCACAAAAATACTTTCAATGTCGGAAACCTCTATATCATCCAAACGGTCCGAGAAATTATCAAAATTCATGTTGTCGATAACGAATAAAACAGGTAGGTTTGAGCGTGTTGTTGTTACTCTATCGCCACTTCGCACAATAATTCCCGGCATCCGGTATAGCAACGACCGAAAACTGGATGCTCCTGTTTTCTCGATTTCTTCTGCTGTATATACGGACGTTGCACTGATAGGAGAATAAAAGGACGATTCTTTGTATTTCTGTTTGCTTTGCGCCGTTACGGTAATTTCTTCCAACATAATGGTTCTTATACCATATTTAAGAGTATAATCCTCGTTTGCCTTTTCCAAATAAGAGTCGTATAAAGGATCATATAAATTGAGTTTTTCCGTTCTTATAGGAATTCCTGCACCCAGAATTTCAGGAAAAGATTCTTTATCTATGTTTATCACATTAAATTTTCCGCCTCTTTTACTTAACGACTGAATATGTATTGATGTTCCTTCAGGATATTCTACGTTGAAGACAAATCGTCCCTTGTCATCGGCTTCCGTAACGTTGGTACTAACCAATGAGTCCAGTGAAGCCAGCAAGCTGATTTGCCCTTCCTTCAACGAACCTAAAATGCCGTCAGCCTTTCCGGTAATTTTATGAGCCAATTCGGGTTCAAATTTATCGGGAACTTGTATTTTTCCACGTATCACATCGGGTATATTGTATCGTCTCCAACCCTGTGTCATCATTAAAGCATCAAGTGCAAATTTATCGGTTTTTCCATTCTTAAAATAGGATGCAGGAGATTCGATATATCCTTTTAGCTCCGATGAGAGCAAAAGAGTGCTGACAATATTCAGGGTAGTGTCTTGAACTACAGATTCTTTATCGGTAATAGAAACGGCGATGTTGCCAAAAGCGGACTGCGAGTTTCGGTCAACTAAATTTAATTTGACAGAAACATGTTCTCTACGCTTATATACAGGCTGTGAAGTGGAAACCTGAGCGGTACACAATGCGTTTTGCGTAGCATTATAAAGGAGACGTTCACTCACAATTTCTTGCTTGTTGTTCAGCAATATTATGCTTAGAACACCTTCGGGAAAATCAGTTGGAGGGAAAGTATATAATTGTACGCCTGACTTCCATTCGGAATGATACAAAACTTGTCCTTTATGATGAATAAGAAGGGAAAAGGTTTCTTCGTTAGCTTTGTTGCCTTTTTTCTTAGTAATCATAATGCGGCTTCCCACATTGCGTGCCGAAATTGTATGTGCTTTGGGTTCCGGTAGTGGTAATTCGAAACGCTTAGTAACTCCGTACTCGTTTTTGCAAATAGCGTAGTATGACTCGCCGTCCTGCGGAATGAAGTTGAAAAAGCCCATTCCTAAGTGTAAACTTTCGAAAGAGGCAATTTCATGACCATCTGAATTATGTAGGGTACCCGAAATATCCTCTCCTAACCCCCCTTCTCCTAAGGATTTAAAACCAACTTGACAAATTTCACCTGGGATAAGATAACCTCCTTCGGGAAAAAATGAAACATTATAATCGGACTGGTCATAAGGAATTGTATAATATCGATTGTATTTTCTTCCTTTGTAAATAAGGGATAGAAGCAATACCCTACTATCTTTTTCCGATAATTTAAAGTTCCAATAATATGTGTAATCTGCTTTAGGGTTTAACGTGTTAACGGCTTTTGTGGAAAACTTTCCCGTTACCACATCGGGAATTACAATTTCATTGTTTTGACGATCAACAAACTGAATAGCGAGATTGATGTTGTTTTTTTCAACTTCAAACGAAACACGCGGTTCAATTTGCAAAGAAAAGGGGTCGAGAACGTGAATTTTTTTTCGGAAGAAAGCATCTTCACC
>MVZJ01000101.1 GCA_002069095.1 Bacteroidetes bacterium ADurb.BinA174
AATAATGAGCCGTTTTTGTCGTGGGTGATAGCGCAAAAAACAGGAACAATATCACTTTCCACTAATTGTGAAATAAACGGGTAATTTATCTCATCGGGATTAGGGTCGCCGACAAAACCAAAGTCAATCGGTTCGGGATTACGGCGTACCGAAGGGATACAATTAGCATCAGCGCCGGAAAGTCCGATTGCGTTGGAACCGATTTTTTGTAACGCGGCAACCATGTTTTTGTTTATCCAGCCGGCATAAACCATTGCAACCACTTTCAACGTCTCTTCGTCGGTAATGCGGCGTCCATCCACTTTTTTTGTTTCAATGCCCAATTCATCGGCAAGCTTTGTAGCCATTACTCCGCCGCCGTGAACGAGCACTTTTTTTCCTTTCAGTTGATGAAAATCGCTGAGGAAATCCGCCAATGCAGCAGGGTTGTCAACAATATTTCCGCCGATTTTTACAACGACAAGGGACTCTTTTTTACTCATAGCGATGCTAAAATTTCTTTTAATACCGTTTGCGCCGAAACAACTCTGTTTGCCGCTTCGGGAATGACAATAGATTGCGGACTTTCGATTACATCGTCGGTTACAATCATATTACGGCGAACAGGCAAACAGTGCATAAAGTAAGCGTTGTTTGTTAATGCCATTTTTCGTGTGTCAACCGTCCACGATTTATCCATGCTTATTACTTTTCCGTAATTCGGGTCTTGATATGCCGACCAGTTTTTCGCGTAAATAAAGTCGGCATCGGCAAACGCTTTATCCTGATTATATTCAACTCGTGCGTTTCCAACAAACTCTTCTTCCAACTCATATCCTTCCGGATGCGTGATAACAAACTCGTAATCGGTGGCGTTCATCCACTCGGCAAACGAGTTGGGAACAGCTTGCGGCAGCGCTTTCGGGTGTGGCGCCCAGGTAAGCACAACCTTCGGACGAGCTGTTTTCTTATATTCCTCAATCGTGATTAAATCGGCGAAACTTTGCAACGGGTGACGAGTTGCCGATTCCATACTGAAAACCGGTTTTCCGGAATACTGAATAAATTGATTCAGAATGGTTTCATTGTAATCATCCGATTTGTTTTGAAACTGTGCAAAAGAACGAACTCCGATAATGTCGCAGTAGGCGCCCATTACGGGAATTGCTTCAAGAATGTGTTCCGGTTTGTCGCCGTCCATTATCACACCTCGCTCCGTTTCTAACTTCCACGCTCCTTGATTGATATCGAGAACAATCACGTTCATCCCGAGATTGATTCCGGCTTTTTGTGTGCTCAGTCGGGTGCGCAGGCTTGAATTGAAAAAGATGAGCATCAAAGTTTTGTTTTTGCCCAGATGTTGGTCAGCAAATGGATTTTCCTTTACCTGCTTTGCTTTTTCTAATGCGATTTTCAAATCGCCTATGTCGTGAACCGATGTGAAATGTTTCATTTATTTAGATTTTTTTGAATCAAGAGCCACGATTTAAAAAGCAGCTACAATATGATTCGGATTATACTTTATTTCTTTACTTCTAACTTCTTTTTTAACTCTTCAATAAAGATATCAACTTCTTCCTTCGACATGGAAAGTGGTGGCAGCAAGCGCATTACGTTATTTTTTGCTCCGCCTGTAAAAATACGACTTTCAAACAACAACTTGTTTCTTACGTCGGCAAACTCGGTCTCAAAATCGATGCCTAACATCAATCCGCATCCGCGAATAGCCTTAACTCCGTTCAGTTTCGACAATTCGGTTTTCAGATAGTCACCCACGTTCGCTGCGTTTTCAGTAAGCGATTCATCTTTCATCACATCCAAAACGGCAATTGCGGCAGCACAAGCCAAATGATTTCCTCCGAAAGTTGTTCCCAGCATTCCTTTTTTCGCTTCAAATTTAGGAGAAATGATTACTCCGCCAATGGGAAATCCGTTGCCCATTCCTTTTGCTATTGTAATAATATCGGGACGAATGCCGAAGTGCTGATGAGCGAAAATTTCCCAGAGCGACCATAACCCGATTGTATTTCATCTAAAATAAGAACAGTATCATGTTTTTTGCACACAATTTCAAGCTGTTGCATAAATTCTGTTTCGGGAACAAAAATTCCCGCAATACCTTGAATTCCTTCAATGATTACGGCAGCTACATCGCCTTTTTCCAACTCTTTTGTTACAGCATCAATATCGTTGAGCGGAACAAAAGTTACATCGTGCCCTTCGTTAAACGGAGATTGAATAACGGGATTATCGGTAATTGCCACCGCTCCCGATGTGCGTCCGTGAAACGCGCTTTGGAATGCAATTATACGTTTTTTTCCCGTGTGAAACGATGCCAGTTTTAAGGCATTTTCGTTTGCTTCGGCACCGCTGTTGCAAAGGAAAAGCGAATAATCGGGATAACCGCTTAGTTCTCCCAGTTTTTGAGCGAGTTCCGTTTGCAAACTGTTTTGTACAGAGTTGGAGTAAAAACCGATTTTCTCTATCTGATTTTGCAAGGCTTTCACATAGGTCGGGTGCGAATGTCCGATAGAAATAACCGCGTGCCCGCCGTAAAAATCGAGATATTCCACGTTATCTTTGTCCCATACGCGGCAACCTTTTGCACAAACAGGCTCAATGTTCCACAGAGAATATACGTCAAACAAATTCATTTAATTGCAAATTTAGTATGATGAATTGTGCGTCAAAATGCACTTCCTTTTAATTTTAATCCCGTTGATTCTTCCAAACCAAACATCAAATTCATATTTTGAACAGCTTGTCCCGATGCGCCTTTCAGCAAATTATCGATAATAGACGTGATGTGAATGTAGCCGTTGTGCAACTCAATGTGCAACAGACATTTATTTGTATTAACCACTTCTTTCAAGCTGATGGGCTCGTCTGAAACAAAAACGGAAGGCGAATCTTTATAGTAATTTTTGTACAGTTCAACCACTTCCGATTCCGAAACGGAACTGTCCCATTTTGTGTAAACGCTTGCAAAAATTCCACGTGGAAAATCGCCGCGCATCGGTATAAAGTTGATTGCAGGCAATTCTTTATTTCCCGCGTAAGTCAACGCATTTCTGATTTCTTCAATATGTTGATGCGCAAAGGGTTTGTAAACCGAAATATTGTTGTCGCGATAACTGAAATGGGTTGTTTCCACAGGTCTTTTCCCTGCTCCGGTCGAGCCGGTAATGGCATGAACGTGTACATCCTCTTTCAGTTTGTTTTCTGATGCCAACGGCAACAGAGCCAATATAATGCTTGTTGCAAAGCAACCGGGATTGGCTACATTATTTGTTTCGCGGATTTTCTCACGATTCAACTCACACAGTCCGAAAACGAAATTTCGATTCGCATAATCGGGACTGTTTCTGAAATCATTCCCCAAGTCGATTATCTTACATTTTTCCGGAATATCGTTTTCATCTAAAAAATTTCGTGACAACCCGTGTCCCAGGCAAAGGAAAATAACATCGGGATTGTTGAATGTGTCGGTAAAACGCAAATCGGTTTCGCCAAACAGATCCCGATGAACATCGGAAACCGGTGTACCAACCGAAGTGCTGCTAATTACCGAATCAATCTGTACATGCGGATGATTAAGCAAAATACGCAGTAACTCTCCCGCGGTATAGCCCGTTCCGCCGACAATACTGACATTAATCATTTTCGTGAATTTTATAATAGATTTTCAACGGATTGGCTAAAACCTTGGTAAATCCGATAACATCTTGTCCGGTAAATGATTTGTTCGATTCGCCATATTCTCCAAAAACGGGATTCATTAAATCGTTTTCCGTGCTGCAAGCCAAAACCGAGAAATGATACGGACGAAGCTCCACATCCACTTCTCCGGTAACAAATTGCTGTGTATCATCTAAAAATGTTTCGATGTTTCGCATCACAGGCTCTAAATATTGCGCTTCGTGCATCAGTTGTCCGTACCAGTTAGAAAGTTGTTCTTTCCAATACATCTGTTGCTTCGTTAACACATGCTTTTCCAATAGATGATGCGCTTTTACGATAATAAGCGGAGCAGGAGCCTCAAAAGCTACACGTCCCTTTGTTCCGATAATGGTGTCGCCCACGTGTACATCGCGCCCGATTCCGTATTTCGACGCCATTTGATGAAGTGCGTGAATCAATTCCACGGGATCCATTTTTTCGCCGTTGAGCGAAGTGGGTTCGCCTTTATCGAAACCGATTTTTATACGTTTCGGTTCATCTTCTTTAACCTGTGACGGATACGCCACTTCCGGCAAAATTCCGGACGATTTCAATGTTTCCACACCGCCAACGCTTGTTCCCCACAAACCTTGGTTAATGGAATATTTCGATTTTTCCCACGAGAAATCGAATCCTTTGTTTTTCAGATAATCAATCTCTTGTTGACGAGACAGTTGTAATTCTCTAATGGGTGCAATAATTTTAACATCGGGAGCCAATACTTCAAAAACCAAATCGAAACGAACTTGGTCGTTTCCCGCTCCGGTACTTCCGTGAGCAACAAAATCGGCGCCAACTTCTTTTACGTGTTCAACAATTTTCAAGGCTTGAAAAAAGCGTTCGGAACTTACCGATAACGGATAGGTATTGTTCTTTAACACATTTCCGAAAATCAGGTATTTAATTCCCTTTTCGTAATAATCGTTTACGGCATCAACCGTAGTGTGCGAAGCCGCTCCCAACGTTTTTGCCCTTTCTTCGATACGTTTTAACTCCTCTTCCGAAAATCCGCCGGTATTAACAATAACGGTGTGTACTTCCAACCCTCTTTCATTCATTAAATAAGGCACACAAAACGATGTGTCTAATCCGCCACTAAATGCTAAAACTACTTTTTGTTTCATCTTTTCTGCTTTTGGCTATCTGCTCTTAGCTTTTAGCTCTGAGTAGAACTAATAATGCGAACAGCAAATAATTATGATTATATATTATATTGTTTCTTTATTTTGCTAATAGCCAACGACTAAAAGCAAAATGCTATTTCTTGTACATTTTATTCGGCGCCTTTCTTTTTACCACCGGCTTTACCACTTTTTTAGCAAAAGAACTTGGTTGTGTAGCAGGTTTAGTCTCAGGGTCGAAAAGCAGTCCCGTGCAAAGGCACATTCTGTAATTGTTTCGTTGTAAAATATCGAAATTACGACATCCCCCACAACCTTTCCAAAACTCTTCATCGTCTGTAAGTTCCGAAAATGTTACAGGTCTGAATCCCAGTTCTGTATTCATTTTCATCACTGCCAATCCGGTAGTGATGCTGAATATTTTGGCGTGTGGATATAATTTTCGCGATAAATCGAAAATTTTGCGTTTAATTTTCGTTGCCAATCCCTGATTTCGATATTTGGGATGCACAACCAATCCGGAGTTTGCCACAAAACGATTGTGGCTAAACGTTTCAATATAAGCAAACCCTACCAGCTTGTCACCGTCGAGGGCAATAATAGCCTTACCTAAATTTATTTTTTCGGCCACGTACTCCGGGCTTCGTTTGGCGATACCGGTGCCGCGCGCAAGCGCCGATTCGTATATTAAGTCGCACACTTCTTGTGTATATTTTGCATAAGCGGAAGTAGCTATATGAATTTCCACATCCATTTCGTATAATAAAGAAGAAAAATTAAATAATAAATAAAAAGGATTTACTTGTCCAATTGAATTGCAAATGGCCTCATTCTTACGGTTATAACCTAAAATCCGCAAAAAGCCGGAATTGTTAAAAGCATCGTCGGACTAAATCCATAACGATGTATTGAGGGACAATATGTGTCGTAAATTTTTTCATTGGAATTACAAAAGTACTATTTATATTTAATAAAAAAGAAAAAACGACAGAAAATTAAACTTAAAGGCACAAAATAGAAAGTTTTGCCAAATTATTAAAAAAACGTAAAGAGTGTTTACAGATAGTGGATGATTTTTCAAATTTGTTATATTTGTACAATGGTATAAGCGATTTTGGTTTCATTTGCAGCAAGTTACAATTAGAAAATAAATAACAATAATAATGAATTACAAGAGTTATACTTTACATAATTTCATAGAGTTACCACAAATATCCAATTTATCATCCGAATATATTGAAGCCATTAGAATAGTGGGAAATGTTCTTCCTTTTAAAACGAATAATTATGTGGCAGAGCAACTGATCGATTGGAAGAATATCCCAAACGATCCCATTTTTACACTTACTTTTCCTCGAAAAGAAATGTTGTCGAAGCCGCATTACGACAAGGTTGCGAAAATGTTGCATTCGGGAATTGAACCACAGGTATTGAGAGCGGAAGTAAATAAGATAAGGCTTAAATTAAATCCAAATCCGGCAGGTCAGGAATACAATGTTCCTTTGTTTGAAGGTGAGAAACTCCACGGGATACAGCATAAATATCGCGAAACGGTGTTGTTCTTTCCGAGTCAGGGACAAACGTGCCACGCCTACTGCACGTTTTGTTTTCGTTGGCCACAATTCACGGGAATGAGTGAACTGAAATTCGCGATGAAAGAAGTCGTTTTACTACATAAATATTTGCTTAAATACCCAAAAGTTACTGATCTGCTTTTCACGGGTGGCGATCCCTTAACGGCAAACGCCAAAATTTTGTCAACTTATATCGAACCGCTTTTATCGAAAAAGTTCAGCCATGTGCAAAATATCAGAATTGGTTCAAAATCCCTTGCTTACTGGCCTTACCGGTTTTTGACGGATAAAGATGCCGATGAACTGCTGTTTTTATTTGAAAAGGTGAATAAAGCGGGCAAGCGTTTGGCATTTCAGGCACATTTCAATCATCCCGATGAATTAATGACAGACGCTGTTAGACGGGCAATCGAGAGGATACGAAACACCGGAACACAGATCAGGGCACAATCGCCGTTGTTGCGAAACATCAATGATAATCCGGAAACCTGGTCGAAGATGTGGAAAGAACAGATTCGGTTGGGGCTTATTCCGTATTACATGTTTGTTGCCCGCGACACCGGATCGAAAGCATTTTTCGAAGTTTCTCTTGTAAGGGCGTGGAATATCTTCAGGAAGGCTTATGCGAATGTAAGCGGAATTGCAAGAACGGTTAGAGGCCCGAGTATGAGTTGTAGTCCAGGGAAAGTGCAAGTCTTGGGAGTAGCGGAAGTTAACGGCGAAAAAGTGTTTGTTCTCCGGTTTCTACAGTGTCGTAATCCCCATCTGGTAGATATTCCTTTTTTTGCAAAATATAGCGCTTCGGCTACATGGTTTGATGATCTTGAACCTGCTTTTGGCGAGAAAAAATTTTTCTTTGAAGAAGAAAATTTATTGAGCAAGAGTGGAAAAGATGCCGATCATAGTTGGGAGTAACAGAATGAGTTTCAGAAAACGAAAATAACCCTCATTATTAACGCTTTTAGCTTTATGCGGATGCAAGACCACTAACCTCGCCCCGTTATAGTGGACTATTTAAAAAAAATTGAAACATAACATAAGGTGCGAAGATAAAAGCGAACAATCCCAAAACAAGGGAGTTTGTAAAAAATTTACGCACAATCAATAATCTGATAATCAACTAATAGTGCTTTTTTATCTTTAATT
>MVZJ01000102.1 GCA_002069095.1 Bacteroidetes bacterium ADurb.BinA174
AAATAAAAAACTCCTGTAATGCTTTATCAGAGAGCATTACAGCGATTTAATATATTAAACAACCGGACACTAGTGATAATCCATCGGTATTCGTTTTCATCCGGCCACATATATTTTTCCACATATTCTTTTCGATAACCTTTTGGAGAAATTTGAGAAAGAGAGAAAATCGGATATTTCCTTTGATATTTTTCTTTCCAAATATCCATTACCGTTGTGCTGTCTTTGAAATATCTATTTCCCGCACTATCTCTTACCGATGCAAAATCGCTATACCATTGATTTTGGTATCCATCGTTCAATGTGTTAGGTGTAAATGATTCCGAAATCCATTTTCCTGAAACAATCTGCTGATTCTCAAACTTACCCTTGTCTATATAGAGTTTCCCTATTTTTGCTAAATCGATAGCACTGATGCTTAATCCACCGAATGCTTTTGCTGAACCATTTTTACTATCTAAAATCCAGCAGCCTTGATTTTCCATTCCTAATGGAATCCATACTTTTTCTTCAAAATATTGTGCGAGGTTTTTTTTAGTAGCTCTTTCGAGCACAATGCCTAAAATTGCCGTTGAAACACTTTGGTATTCATGTTTTGTATCAGGTTCAGATTGAAATTGCAGCTTTTAATCACATCAAGCTGATTTTTTCCATAATACAAATAAGCAATAGAACTGAATATTTTACGGCTGTCTTCATCGAACTTTAAACCTGTTCTCATGTCTAACAGATGTTTAATAGTCAGTTTTTTGAAATAAGGATTTGCTTCAGCAAGCTCTTCGATATAATTCGTAATAGGCTCATTCACATCTTTTATGTATCCTTCGTACAAGGCTATACCAATGAGCAAAGATGTTACAGATTTTGAAACTGAAAATACGGTTGAAATATCTTCACGAGAATAGTTCCTAAAATACTTCTCATACAAAACAGAGTCATTTCGAATAACGATAAACGAACGGGTTGAAGTTTTATCAAGAAACAAAAGCAGAGAGTCTAATTGAGTGTTTGTATTCTGTGCAAAAGTATATTTGAGTGGGTTTTCTTGAAACTGATACGTAGGGAAAATCTTGTAGTCATCAATATCTTCTGAGCCGTATTTTACATAACGAGTCAAAACGGTGCATGCGGATAGAAGAAAAATGGCCGTAAAAAAGAATAGTATGTGTTTTAAGGTTTTCATTGGTGTTTGGGACAGTAAAAAAGTCCGATTGCACAATAAACAATCGGACTTTTAATTATTGTAAATTCGTTATTCCACTATCGTTACCCATCCATGTACATCGGGCTCATCGCCATATTGAATGGCACGAAGTTTTTTGTACAGTTTTTCTGAAATTGGACCGGGCTTGCCGTCTTTGCTAATAACGTACGATTTGTTTTCGTTTACATCGTCAATTCGCAAAATCGGGCTAATAACGGCGGCGGTTCCGCAAGCGCCTGCTTCTTCAAATGTAGCAAGCTCTTCTACGGGTACCGGACGACGCTCCACTTTCAATCCCTCATCTTCGGCTAATTGAATAAGGCTTTTATTGGTAATTGAAGGAAGAATAGACTCCGATTTCGGTGTAATGTACGTATTGTTTTTTATTCCGAAAAAGTTTGCAGGACCGCATTCATCCAAATATTTTTTCTCTTTCGCATCGAGATAAAGTACTGCCGAGTAGCCCATTTGGTACGCTTTTGAACCCGATAGCAAGCTGGCGGCATAGTTTCCGCCCACTTTATAAGTGCCGGTACCGAGAGGTGCGGCGCGGTCGTAATCACGCATGATAACCATTGGTGTGGGTTTGAATCCCTCTTTAAAATACGGTCCTACGGGTGTTACAAAAATAAGGAAAGTATATTCGCTTGCCGGTTTCACGCCAACCAGTGCACTTGTTCCAATCAGTAGCGGACGAATGTATAGCGAAGCGCCGCTTTCGTATGGCGGAACAAAACGCGCGTTTTTCTTTATGGCAAGCGTTACCATTTCTTCGAAAAGCTCAACGGGAAGTTCAGCCATCATAATTCCACGACAAGAACTTTGTAAACGCAACGCGTTTTCGCGCATACGGAATATGCGAATTTTTCCGTCTTTTCCCCTAAACGCTTTTAAGCCTTCAAACGCTTCCTGTCCGTAGTGCAGACAAGTTGCAGCCATGTGAATGTCCAAAAACTCAGAGGTTTCAACTTGTGGTTCACTCCATTTTCCGTCTTTAAAATAAGAGCGGACATTGAAGTCCGTTTTCATGTAGCCGAACGATAAATCGGCCCAGTTAATAGTATCCATTTTCTTTGTGTTTAAAATATTGAAGTTAGATTTTTACTTTGTACAAAAGTAGCATTTTATTTTCAAATTATCTCCTATTAACGATTTAATTCACTATTTTCGTATTTCGAAAATGATAGACCATCAAACTATAGAACGAATTCAGGATACAGCGCAAATTGTTGATGTGGTGTCCGATTTTGTTACGCTCCGCCGTCGGGGTGTTAACTTTGTGGGATTGTGTCCGTTTCACGACGACCGTACGCCATCGTTTTACGTTTCTCCCGCCAAAAACATCTGCAAGTGCTTTGCCTGTGGTGAAGGCGGTTCGTCCGTGCATTTCATTATGAAGCACGAGCAATTGTCGTATTACGAAGCGCTTAAATACCTGGCAAAAAAATACAATATAGAAGTTGTTGAAAAAGAACTGACCAATGAGGAGAAACAAGCGCAGAGCGATCGTGATAGTATGTTTATCCTGAACGAATTCGCCCGCGATTATTTTGTAAAAATACTTCACGAAAATCTTGAAGGGAAAACTATCGGGTTAAGTTATTTTCGCGAACGTGGCTTTCGGGACGATATCATCAAAAAATTTCAATTGGGTTACAGCCTTGAACAACGCGATGCGTTTTCGTCGGAGGCGCAATGTGCCGGTTACAAACGCGATTATTTGCTGAAAACGGGACTTTCCGCCGGAGGCGAAAACAACAGCCCGCTAATCGACCGTTTCCGAGGAAGGGTAATTTTTCCGGTTCATACATTGTCGGGGAAAGTGGTGGCTTTTGGCGGACGTATTCTCAAAAAAGTGGAAAACACAGGCAAATATGTCAACTCGCCCGAAAGTGAAATTTACTCCAAAAGCAAGGAACTTTACGGAATATTTTTTTCTAAAAGCGCCATTGTTAAAGCCGATAAATGTTTTTTGGTGGAGGGTTATACCGATGTGTTGTCGATGCACCAGGCAGGAATTGAAAATGTGGTAGCATCGTCGGGGACGGCACTCACGCTTGGCCAAATTCGGATGATTCACCGATTTTCCGAAAACATCACGGTTTTGTATGACGGCGATGCTGCCGGAATTAAAGCCGCTTTGCGCGGTATCGACTTATTGTTGGAAGACGGAATGAATGTTCGAGTTGTTTTGTTGCCCGAAGGTGAAGACCCCGACTCGTTTGCCCGCAAGCAAAATGCCGAAAAATTCAATCAATATATCGACCAAAATGAGCAGGATTTTATCCGCTTTAAAACCAATTTGCTGTTGGATGAAGCCGGGGACGACCCCATTAAAAGAGCCGGACTTATTACCAATATCGTTCATAGCATCGCGCTTATCCCCGATAACATCAAGCGCTCCATTTATATTCAAGATACGGCCAATTTACTTAACACGCGCGAAAATGTCATTATTGCTGCCGTAAATAAAATACGGATTAAAAATTACGAGAAGAGAAAAGAGCAACGCGAAAAAGAGGAATCGAGGGAAACAACTATCGAAACAGAAACTTCATCCGAAATTCCAACCCTTGAAAGCAAAAAATTTGTAACGACAAGAAATCCTTACGAAAAATCGGAGCGGGAACTTATTCGATATATCGTTAGGTACGGAACGTTGCCCATTTTCGTGAGGTACGAAAAGGAAAAGCGGAAAGAAGAAGACAAAGAAATAGAAGTTGAGGTAACTATTGAAGATGGCCCATCGGTAATAGAAGTTATAAAATTCGATTTATTGAGGGATAAATTTATTTTTACGGATGAGGTTTTTTTCTCCAACAGCTTATATCGGACTGTTTTCAATGAAGCTTGCGAAAAATTAAGCGACGAATCGTTTGTTTGCGACCGATATTTTCTCACACATCACGATCCCAAAATCAGCAAATTAGCAACCGATTTAATCAGCGACAAATATCAGTTGAGTAAGATTCACGCCAAGTCAATCGGGGAAAGTGAAGACGAAAAAAGTTCGCGTCTGCACGAACGAAACTTGTTGGATAAACTGGTTGTGCGTGCTACCACCGAACTGAAAAATGCGCATATCATGCAAATGATAAAAGAGTTAAGAAAAAAACTGGAAATTGCCGATTCGGAAGAAGAAACGGAATTGATGGGCAGATTGTTACAATTGCAGGACTTGAAAAAAGTGCTGGCAAAAAATTTGGGAGAGAGAATTATTTTAAAATATTAGTGATTTTTATCGAAACGTGTCAGACGGTAATTGGCTAAACGCTATGTTTGCATTTGACCGTTTACCGGTCTGACACTTAAAAATGAAATAAAATTTAAACATAACTATATACATTGATGGATTATTTAGAAACCACAGATGTTACCAAACAATTCGCTAATCATTTGGCTTTAAATAAAGTCAGCATTCAGGTTCCCAAAGGCACGGTTTTCGGTCTTCTGGGACCGAACGGAGCGGGAAAAACCACGCTCATCCGCATCATCACCCGCATCACGGCACCCGATAGCGGCGAAGTTTTTATCGACGGCCGGCCATCGAAAAGCGACGATGTGTTCAACATTGGCTACCTGCCCGAAGAACGAGGATTGTATAAAAAGATGAAAGTGGGCGAGCAGACCATGTATTTGGCGCAGTTGCGCGGATTATCGAAAGCAGATGCGCATCGCGAGTTGATGATTTGGTTCAAACGCTTTGAAATAATGAGTTGGTACAACCGCAAAGTAGAAGAACTTTCTAAAGGGATGCAGCAGAAAGTGCAGTTTATTTCGACCGTCATCCACAACCCCGATTTGTTGATTTTCGACGAACCTTTCAGCGGTTTCGACCCGGTGAACACCGAAATTGTAAAAAATGAAATGCTTCGCCTGAAAGACGAGGGAAAAACCATCATCCTTTCCACCCACAATATGGAATCGGTGGAAGAGTTGTGCGACAATATTGCCCTTATTCATAAATCGCAGGTAGTTTTGCAGGGAAAAGTATTCGATATCAGGCGCGAACACCGGACAAATATTTTTCGTTTTCGCCTTCGGAACGATGATTTCTCATTAGAACATCCTTTCTTCACGCTGATTTCAAAAGAATCGTATCACGAATTTATCGATATCAGAATTAAAAAACAACCCGATATTGCCACCAACGAACTGGCAAAACTTATTTTCGACAATTTCGATGTAGTTGCTTACGACGAAGAAATCCCAACAATGAACGATGTGTTCATTAAAACGGTCTCAAATTAATGTTTCGGATTAATCTGTCAATCAATCGTAAATCCGAAATCTAAAATAATTTAAATAATGAATACTTTATCATTAGTCATACAACGCGAATATTTAACCCGCGTTCGCAAAAAATCGTTTATCATTATGACGCTATTGATGCCGTTGCTGATGGCATCGCTGTCATTTGTTCCTTTGTGGCTCTCCACGTTGAACGATGGTGGAGAAAAAAACATCGTCGTAATTGACGAAACCGGAATGTATGCTCCGTTATTGAAATCTACCGAACAATATCAATTTCAGATTGTTGAGCAGGCGCAACAAAGCGAATATCAAGCAAAAATCGGAAAAGATTTGTTTGCCATTCTGCATATTACAGATGATTTAAACGTCAACCCCAACGCTATTTCTTTGCTTTCGGAAAAAGAATCGCCACAAGACTTGCGAGCTATCATCGAGAAAACGCTCTCCGAAAAAGTAATGCAGCAAAAACTCGATGAACTTTCGCAATCCGGCAATGTAAGCGCCGAGTCCATATTACAAGTGCGCTCCATTGTTGAAAGTGGTTCAAAAGTCAGTATAAAAATCATGAAATGGGATGAGGACGGCACCGTTTCCGAATCTTCAGCCGAAATTGCCTCAATCATTGGAGTGGTTTTTACAATCCTCATTTACATGTTTATTCTTATGTACGGAAACATGGTTATGCAAGCAGTTTTGGAAGAGAAAAAGAGCCGCATCGTGGAAGTGATGGTTTCGTCGGTAAAACCCGTTAAATTGCTCATTGGTAAAATTATAGGTATTGGCCTGGTGGGTATTACACAACTCGCCATTTGGGGTGTTCTTTTGGGATTTTTATTTACCGGGCTTTCGGCATTTATAGGCGCTCCCGTAGAAACAACGGGAATGTCCGCCTCTGCCGAAATGGGGGATTTCGATATGCAAGCCGCTCTAAATTCCGTTATGAGCGTAAATTGGATTGAAATTTTGGTGTATTTTCTGCTGTTTTTTATCGGTGGATATATTCTGTACGCATCTATCTTCGCCATGTTTGCTTCGGCTGTTAATAGTGAAGAAGACACGTCGCAGTTTATGATGCCCGTAACTCTTATTATTATGTTCGCTTTCTTCGCTGGATTTTACAGCGTGAGCAATCCCGATGGGCCTTTGGCATTTTGGGCATCACTTATTCCGTTTAGTTCACCAATAGTGATGATGGTGCGTATTCCATTCGGAATTCCGTTGTGGGAGAAAATTTTGGCTGTGGTTTTGCTTTACGGAACGTTTATTTTAATTTCGGTTATTGCGGCAAAGATTTATCGTGTGGGAATACTTATGTATGGCAAAAAACCATCGATTAAGGAAATGATAAAGTGGATAAAATATAAATAAAAAAGAAGATGAAGTACAAAGTTTTTAGTCTGTTCTTTTGTTTTTCTTTGTTTGTTTCTGCTCAGCAAAAACCGTCGCAACAATGGCTCAACCAAAAGTTTTCCATGTTCATTCACTTCGGACTATACTCTGTGTATGGTGGAGTGTACGATGGCAAACCTGTAGAGCGAGGTTATAGCGAACAGATACAGTCGTTTGCGGGAATTTTCAGCGATTGGTACGCCAATACAGCAAAGCAATTCAATCCGACAAAATGGAATCCGGATGAAATTGTACAGTTGGCAAAAGATGCCGGAATGCGTTCAATTGTCTTTACATCGAAGCATCACGACGGATTTTGCATGTATCACTCACAATATACCGATTTCAATATTGTAGATGCAACACCCTACGGAAAAGATTTGATGAAAGAGTTAGCCGATGCCTGCAAAAGAGGAGGAATCGATTTCGCGGTTTATTATTCTCTTATTGATTGGAATTATCCGCATGCCTACCCTATTTCGAGTCACAATGCCGACCCATTGACCGATGAGCATTACGAATTCAACAAAAAGCAAGTGGAAGAAATCATGACTAATTATGGCGATATTTCTGAAATTTGGTTCGATATGGGGTCGCTTACACCTGAGCAAAGCAGAGGATTGTACGAAATGGTCAATCGTTTGCAACCGCAATGTATGATTAGCGGACGATTAGGT
>MVZJ01000103.1 GCA_002069095.1 Bacteroidetes bacterium ADurb.BinA174
TTTATCGGGCAAATTTCCCGTTCCGAATCCCGAGATTGCGTTCACTACATAAGGTGGCTGAACTTCAAGAAATCCGGCTTCACGGGCATTATCCAAAAAGAAGTTTATGAGTGCGCGTTGCAGGCGGCTTCCTTTTCCCTTGTAAACAGGAAATCCGGCGCCGGTGATTTTCACGCCAAGTTCAAAATCTATCAGATCGTATTTTTTAGCCAAATCCCAGTGCGGAACAGCATCTTCGGGTAATTGAGGAAAATTACCACCGGAACGTTCCACAAGATTATCTTCAGCGGATTTCCCTTCGGGAACCGAATCGTGTGGTAAATTGGGAATGGTAACCAACAAATCCTGAATGGCTGTTTCGGCTTCCCTCAATCCGTTTTCGTTAGTTTTGGAAAGTTCTTTCAATTCCGAAACCTGTTGTTTAGCCTTTTCGGCTTCGTTTTTTTTGCCTTCTTTCATCAAGCCGCCAATCGATTTCGATAAAGCGTTGATTTCTGCCAATTGGCTATCTAAAAGGGTTTGGGAACTGCGACGTTTTTCGTCTAATTCTATTATTTGGTTAATGATGCTTTCGGCATCGAATTTTTTTTTGGCAAGTTTGCGAATGACTTCCTCGCGGTTTTCGTTAATTACTTTAAGTGTGAGCATAAAACAGTTTCAACTATATTGATTGAGAATATGCAAAGGTAGCAAAAATTCCCGCGTTGAAACAGTTGTAACTCAAAATATATTTTATCGGAGAAATGGCAATCAGAACAATTGGAAGTGAACAAAATCTTTCATTTGACGGTCTCTTCTCTTCTTTTTCTGATAATTTCGTACTACGATATACGAAACCACTGAAAAAGCAGCCACCACCAAAATATCTTTAAATACGCTATTTTTCATTGTTGTAGTTTTTATTTATAACAGTTTTACTTGCCTTTGTGTTCTAAGATAAATCAATTTTACGGTTTGAAGTTATATAAAAATTTCGTTTCGTCAAAAAATACGATTGAATTTTAGGTCAAAAGTTTAATTATTCAGGCATTTTCATCGATTTTTAACTCAATTTGCAAAACATTTCTGGTTTTTGATGTAATTTTAAACCGCTCATCCGGTCGATACCCCACAATCCAAACCACATCTTCATCCGACAGCAAAACCCACGTTTGCTCCTTTTCCTTGAGATTGAATTTTTGGTCGGTAAAAAAATCGCTCAACTTTTTTTTGCCTTTCATTCCGAAAGGAATAAACCAATCGCCTGCCTGCCATTTGCGTAAAATGAGCGGGAATGAGAGTTTTCCAGCATCGGCATACAATATTTTGTTGTTTTTTAGTATGGACTCAGGCACATCGATTAATTTTATGTCCAAACAAATTGGATTAGAAATTTCATGCGAAATTGCATTGATTAAATAGATTTGGTTGTTAGATTCTGATTTTTCAATTCTATCGATTAAAAAATAAGTGCGGTCTTTTATTAACCGATGCGTGGATGAAAGGAATACTTTCCCCGACGAAGCATCCAATCCGTTTTTCACATCCTCGATGACGGAAGGGTGAAAACCTAAGGGTGAGAGAATCTCGAACAAAACCGATTGGGGAGAAACCGTTTGTTTTAGTTTTTCAATATCTATTTTATCGTTTTGCAACACCGATTTTATATCAATGTCAATCACTTTTTTATATACTTTTTCTGTTTCAGCTAAATTTTCCGATGTGCGAAAAATACTTTCGCTCACGGACGGGTTTAGTTTTTGCAACATTGGCAAAACACTTAGCCGAATGTGATTACGGATATAAATATTTTCGTTATTTGTGCTGTCTGTTCTGAATGGAATTTCGCGTTCCTGCAAGTAGTTTTCGATTTCGGCACGGGTTACGCAGAGCATCGGACGGACAACTTTTCCGTTTTTAGGAGAAATTCCGCTCAATCCGCTGATTCCCGTTCCCCGAATTAAGTTAAGCAACACGGTTTCCACCGAATCGTCTCTGTGATGTGCCACCGCAATGGCATCGGCGTTAAATTGTTTTCGCACTATTTCAAACCAAGTGTAACGTAATTCACGTGCTGCCATCTCAACGGAAATTTTTTTATCGGCAGCGTATTGGCGGGTATCGAAATCGATGAAAGTGAATTCAATGTTGTTTCCCTTGCACCATTTTTTCACAAATTTAGCGTCTCCATCCGACTCTTCGCCTCGAAGATGAAAGTTACAATGCGCTGCAATGCAGCGATAGCCCAGCAGCGTAAGAATATCCAACAAAGCCATGGAATCAGCGCCACCGCTTAATCCAACTATCAACGCAGCATTAGTTTCCAGCAAACACTTTTTAGCAATATATGTTTTTATTTTTTGAAGCATTTAATCAAACAAAACAAACACCTTATTTTATAAATGCAAAAATACGATATGTTTTTCAAAAATCGTCGGAAATGAATTCTTTCTTCAAAATCAAGGTAAATAGCGGAGAAAAATGTATTTTTGCATAAAATTAATGACATTAAAGATTATATGTTAGATAAAATTCACTCCCTTCTTTCCGAAATGGAGCAGCTTACAGCATCGAGTGCCGATGAACTGGAAGCGATACGTATCAAATACTTAAGCAAAAAAGGCATCATTCCTGTGCTGATGGACGATTTTAGAAACGTTGCTCCGGAACAGAAACGTGAAGTCGGGATGAAACTGAACGAACTGAAACAAAAAGCACAGGAAAAAATCCAATCGCTCAAAGAACAGTTTGAAAGTAGTAAAAAACAAAATACCGATATTGATTTAACTCGGACAGCTTATCCGGTTTCTTTAGGAACACGTCATCCGATTTCGATTGTGAAAGAAGAAATTTGTGATATTTTTAAACGTTTGGGTTTTTCCATTGCCGAAGGGCCTGAAGTGGAAGACGACTGGCACGTTTTCTCGTCACTCAACTTTGCCGATGACCATCCGGCGCGCGATATGCAGGACACGTTTTTTATTCAAAGTAATCCCGATATTGTTTTGCGCACACACACTTCGTCTGTTCAAACACGCGTAATGGAAAAAACACAGCCACCCATCCGCATTATTTGTCCGGGACGAGTTTACCGGAACGAAGCCATTTCTGCCCGTGCGCATTGCCTTTTCCATCAAGTAGAAGCTTTATATGTGGATAAAGACGTTTCGTTTGCCGATTTAAAACAAGCTCTATTATTTTTTTCTAAAGAAATGTTTGGAGCCGATACACAAATTCGCCTTCGTCCATCGTATTTTCCGTTCACCGAGCCCAGCGCCGAAATGGATATAACGTGTCATATTTGTGGTGGACAAGGATGTAATATTTGCAAATATACAGGTTGGGTGGAAATTTTAGGTTGCGGAATGGTTGACCCCAACGTGTTGGATAATTGCGGAATAGATAGCAAATTATATATGGGATATGCACTTGGAATGGGAATTGAACGCATAACAATGCTAAAATACCGTATCAACGACATCCGGTTGTTTTTTGATAACGACGTGCGTTTTTTGGAACAATTTCAGGCAGCACATTAAATTTAGGATTTGGAATTTAATAACTCCGTTCGTCTGACCGATTATCGGCCTGATGGATAAAAAAAACTACAATAATGATAAGATACTTTTTTTTCTCAATATTAATTCTCTCACTCTCCATTGTGTCCATACAAGCACAACAAACGGTGCGGATGAATGCCATAAAAGCAAACGATTACGGCGTAGTTTACTCACTTCCGAAAACATCGGTAGCGATTACGCTGAAAGTAAAAAAAACGGTTTACAATCGGGGCGAATTTTACCAATTCGCGCAGCGATACCTAAGCGTTGATCCCATTACCGAAAGCCGTACGGAGTACACATTGGAAGACGTGCTCATCAATAACCGCGGAATTCCCGATCGAGAGAATTCCTTTATGGTTTTATTCCGCCCCAACTCACTGGCGCCATACGTAATGCTCACTCAAGACGGGTTAATTTCTACCATCAACGCAGACCCTGAAACAACTCAAGAATCATTTTTCGAACTTCCTGCACCTGAACCTGATCCTTTAAATCCTCGACGATTTCTCTCCGAAGAAACGCTGATGGCCGGCTCAATAGCCAAACAGGCAGAGTTAGTATCGAAACAAATTTTCGATTTACGCCGTAGTCGTCAGGACATTCTAACGGGTGAAGCCGATAATATGCCACCCGACGGCGAAGCCTACAAAGTGGTGATGGAACAGATAAACAACCAGGAAAAAGTGCTTACGGAAATGTTTTCCGGCAGTACGCAGACCGAATATTTCACTAAAGAAATTGTGATTATCCCCACAGAAAAAGATATTGACAAAATGGTAATCGGCAGGTTTTCCGAAAAACTTGGCCCGGTGGATGCCGACAACCTTGCGGGCGCACCCATTTACTTAACGCTAAAAAGCAAAACTCCAATAATAGAAACCTTTCTTTCCGATAGAGACCGTGAACGTTTGGAGAAAAAACTCTCCGAAGGAGTAGTGTATAACATTCCGGGCAAAGCGCAGCTCACATTGGAATTTAAGTACAGAACGCTGAAAAATCAGGAAATGGATATCGTTCAGTTTGGTTCTCAAGACGTACTCACCAAAAGGATGTTCGACAATATGAAACAACCCATCAAAGTTATTTTTTATCCTAATCTGGGTGCGATTAAGCAGATAATTCAGTAAAAATAGACACCGCATCTGACCAATTGCCGGTCTGACACACAAAGACAAAAGAAGAAAAACAAAAGACTGTGGGCTGGATATTTTTATTTGCAATCTCAAAAACAATCCAATTATGAAAAAGACTACAATTCTTTCTGCCTTAATTATATGCGTATTCGTTTGCGGAATGTTCTCGTGCAAAAAAACGGCGCAAACTTCAACGCAAATCAAATTCGACAGCATTGTTGTAAAAGAACATATTCCTTTGCTCGAAACAAACGACACAACATTACCTTATGCCGATGTAAAAGTGAGTTTCATTTATCCAACAAAATTTGGCAATCAAGAAGATTTGTTACGTTTACAACAAATTTTCATCGGTACATTCTTTAACGATCTTCAACTCGACAACCTTTCTCCGCAACAAGCAATGGATAATTACATTGCTCATTACACAGAAGAATATAAATCGCTCTCCAACACATACTACGACGAAAAAAGCCGACTCCCCAAAGGTGAAATGCCCATGTGGTATTGGTATTATATGTACAACAGCAACAAAATAATGTTTCAAAACGATTCTCTGTTAAGCTACGCGGTGGAATACAGCGATTATACCGGCGGTGCACACGGCTTATACAGAACTACTTATATCAATGTTGATTTAGGTAAACTGGTAACAATTTCGGAGGAAGATATTTTTGCTCCAAATTATCAAAAACCACTTACCGAAATAATTATCAACCGATTGATGGCTAAACACAATGTTACGGTTCTCGATTCACTCATTAATATCGGGTTTTTCAATCTTGATGAAATATTCCCGAACAATAATTTTTGGCTCGACGATAAAGGAATTCACTATTCGTATAATCAGTACGAAATTGCGCCCTACTTCATGGGCGTAATTGATGTGAATATTCCTTACGAAGATTTATCAACTATCTTAAAACCGAACAACGCAATTGAAAAGTTTATTCTTAACGCTAAATCTGAGAAGTAAACAAAGCCTTACTTTTTTTGTTTATTGATGGAAGAACATATTTCGTGTTTTCCATTTACATATAAATCACAACTAAAAAATGCAGGAATTAGATCAAGATCAAATATTAAACGAATTAACCAATCAAGATTACAAATACGGTTTTTTTACTGATGTTGAAACATATACAATTGAAAAAGGAATCAATGAAGACGTAGTGCGATTGATTTCTTCGAAAAAAAACGAACCCGAATGGTTGTTGGAATTTCGATTAAAAGCATATCGCCATTGGTTGACGATGAAATTGCCCGACTGGGCGCATTTGAATATTCCGGAAATAGATTTTCAAGAGATCATTTATTACGCAGACCCGACAAACAAAAAGACTCCAAAATCGTTGGACGAAGTTGATCCGGAATTACTGAAAACATTTGAAAGATTGGGAATTCCGCTTGACGAACAAAAACAACTTACCGGCGTTGCCGTGGATGCCGTTATGGACAGTGTTTCCATCAAAACCACTTTCAAAGAAGTGCTAGCTGAAAAGGGAATTATTTTCAGTTCGTTCAGCGAAGCGGTGAAACATCACCCCGATTTGGTAAAAAAATACTTGGCAACGGTTGTTCCGTACAAAGACAATTTTTATGCGGCTTTAAATTCGGCTGTTTTTAGTGACGGTTCGTTCGTTTATGTTCCGAAAGGGGTTCGTTGCCCAATGGAGTTATCAACTTATTTTCGAATAAACGCGCAAAATACCGGTCAGTTCGAACGTACGCTTATTATTGCCGACGATAACTCATACGTAAGTTATCTGGAAGGCTGCACTGCCCCCATGCGTGATGAGAACCAGTTGCACGCTGCCGTTGTTGAAATTATTGCCCTTGAAAATGCCGAAGTGAAATACTCGACAGTACAAAACTGGTATCCGGGCGATAAAAACGGCAAGGGCGGGGTTTATAACTTTGTTACGAAACGAGGCATTTGCAAGGGAAATAATTCAAAAATCTCGTGGACGCAGGTGGAAACCGGTTCGGCAATTACGTGGAAATATCCATCGTGCATTATGGCAGGCGACAACTCCGTAGGAGAATTTTATTCGGTAGCGGTAACCAATAATTTTCAGCAAGCCGATACGGGGACCAAGATGATTCACTTGGGCAAAAACACCCGTAGCCGCATTGTTTCCAAAGGAATTTCGGCAGGAAGCAGTCAGAACAGTTATCGGGGATTGGTGAAAGTTTCGAAAAAAGCCGTTAATGCACGTAATCACTCGCAATGCGACAGTTTACTGCTCACCGACCATTGTGGAGCACACACTTTTCCATACACCGATATTCAGAACCCAACAGCAATTATCGAACACGAAGCTACCACATCGAAAATCAGCGAAGACCAAATTTTTTACTGCAATCAACGCGGGTTGGGCGAAGAAGAAGCTATCGGCTTAATCGTGAACGGCTACGTGAAAGAAGTGGTAAACAAACTTCCGATGGAATTTGCCGTTGAAGCGCAAAAGTTGTTGCAGATCAGTCTGGAAGGAAGCGTGGGGTAATTGAGTTATGAGTTTTCAGTTGTAAGTTATTGCATATCGACTGGATATAAAAAATTAGAATACGTCAAGTTATTTTTATCTTAACGGATTTTTGTTGTAAAAAAACCTCTCTAACCCGTATTATTCATCGCAATTAAAGATAAAAATTGTTTTTAATTGACTGTCCGATGATTGTATTGTATATAAACTTCTTTTTGGGAGGATTGCTCTTTTTCCTTCATGCATCTGTGTGTTACTAACCTCTTGAAATAGTCCAC
>MVZJ01000104.1 GCA_002069095.1 Bacteroidetes bacterium ADurb.BinA174
TGTCGTTACCAAAATTTTATCAGGAATGCCGTATATTAATACCGAATGGTTAATTAATGGTTCCGGGCAGATGTATAAAGATGGATTCGATATAGATTCTATACCCAAAGAGCACGATTTATTCAATCAGAGCCCAACAATTACGTCCAAAGAGAAAGAACCGGCTATAAAACCTGAGGAAATTGAGATTAACAAACCCGAAAAAGGTAGTCAAATAGCTGATAGTAAAATTATTGATGTACAAAAAAACTATGATAAAAAAATCACTCAGATAATTATTTACTACAACGATAACACATTTGAAACTTTTATGCCGCATTCGGTTAAATAATTTACCTTCCTTTTTTAAACATTTTGCTTTTTCTTCAGAAAACAAGATTTTTTTCGTTTCATTCGAAATTCCTTGAATGTTTGGGAATTTTCATTATCGGAAACAATTTTATAAAATGTTAAACAACTAAAAACACGTTGCGAATTATGTTTAATTTTTTGTATCTTTGAATTTCACGATAACTGCGCAATTGTTATAAATTCATTGAAATTTATAGATGATTGAAATAAAATATTATATTCGAAAAAGTAAAATATTGTCAATTTTGTGAAAAACCGGTTGTTTCTTTCCGGATTATAAACTATTTTCCACCGGACTTATCATTTTAAGTCATCAAAATGTAATCGATGCAAGAAAATAGCACAAACTCATTAAATGGGTCAATAGCTAATCGCAACTTATCTTCCGAACAAAATGAAACCTACCCCCTCGAGGTTTCCAAACCTGCATTGCGCCTTATTGATGCCATAGTCCTTATCATAGGTATCGTAATTGGTGCGGGGATTTTCAGAACACCTTCGGTGGTTGCAGCCAATTCTCCCAATTGGTTTTGGTTTGTGGGCGTTTGGGTGATGGGCGGACTCGTTTCTCTTATTGGAGCGCTCTGTTATTCGGAACTTAGCTCCGCTTTTCCCAGTGCAGGTGGCGACTATCATTTCCTAAAGACAGCATTCGGTAAAGGTTTTTCTTTTCTGTTTGCCTGGGCGCGCATCATGGTCATACAAACCGGTTCCATCGCCCTGCTCGCATACATTGCCGGCGATTATATGTCTCAACTTTTTTCACTAGGAGAATATTCAGCTTCCTTTTACGCCATTGTTGTTATGGCTATCCTTACATTAATTAATATTTTAGGAATTCAGTTCGGGACAGGGCTTCAAAAACTGCTGACCGCATTGCAGTTTATAGGTATATTCATAATCATCGCTGTGGGTTTCTTTGTGGAGCCAAACACGCCGGCAGCCGTGTCTCAAGAGCCTATGTTATCATCCTCTTTCTCAACACTTAGTTTAGCCCTTATATTCGTATTACTGACTTTTGGAGGATGGAATGAAGCAGCCTATATCTCATCGGAATTGAAGACGGGCAGCAAGAATATGGCGTTTGTGCTGGTAATAAGTATTTTGATCATAACATTGGCGTATGTGCTCATTAATATGGCTTTCCTGAATGTGTTGGGACTTCAGGGAATGGCTGCCTCCGATGCTGTGGGAGTAGATATGATGCGGACCACGTTGGGTGAAAAAGGGGTTGTTTTAATTGGAACATTGGTATCATTGTCTGCTCTAACATCCTTAAATACAACTATTTTTACGGGAGCACGATCTAATTACGCATTAGGAAAAGATTTCAGTTTGTTTTCGTTTCTCGGAAAATGGAACGGGCAAAAATCGGCACCGGTGAACTCGCTTATATTGCAAGGGATTATTGCAACTTTACTTATTATTTTCGGAGCGTTTACCCGAAACGGATTTGAATCGATGGTGGATTTTACGGCACCCGTATTTTGGTTTTTCTTTTTATGTACCGGTATTGGCCTGATTGTGTTACGCGTTAAAATGCCCGATACACCAAGGCCGTTTAAAGTTCCGCTATATCCGATCACGCCTGTTCTATTCATCGGATTTTGTGCGTATCTTTTATATTCGAGCTTATCCTACACCGGAAAAGGTGCGTTGTTGGGAGTGGTGCTATTGCTGATCGGACTTGTTTTTTATCTTCTTTTTAAAAACAAAGTTTCAAAAAAGAAATGATTAACAACTGAAAATGTTAATTATATCTTATTTATTATTAACGCGTTGAACAATTAACTGCTTTAATGGATTTATTATATAAGGTGCTTATTTTCTAACGTATAAAATTACATAGACATAAAATCAATCAAGTATTTGTTAGTTTTAGTATTTACAGTGACTTTTACACAGTTAAACGCTCAGTTGAATCTTGATGTCCCTTATGTTTCTACGCCGATGGATGTGGTGGAAGCTATATTGGATCTCGCCAAAGTTAGCAAGAACGATGTAGTGTATGATTTGGAATGTGGCGATGGACGCATTGTTGTAACCGCTGCTAAAAAATACGGAGCTTTCGGAATTAGGGTGGATTTAAATCCTGAAAGAATTGAGGAAGCCAATGCCAAAGAAAAAGGGGTTGAAAACAAAGTGAAATTTTACGAAGGAAACCTTTTCGATTTCGATTTCAGCAAAGCTTCCGTGCTGACGCTATACCTGCTACCCGATGTAAACTTGCAACTAATGCCGAAAATATTGAAAGAAATGAAGCCCAGAAGCCGCGTTGTTTCTCACGCTTTCGATATGGGCGAATGGAAACCCGATAAACAAATTTGGGTGGACGGCAGAACAGTATATTTGTGGACTGTTCCCAGCAAAAAGAAAATAGAGAAGTTATAATAAAGACATTGGAACTGGATTTGCATGTTGCAAATCCGGTTTTATTTTTGAATGCCTGCATGGGAATTGAAAATTATAGTGTAAATTTGTACCCAATAAAGTTTTACCAATGAAAGTACTTGACTTCATTGTCTGTTCTAACGAACAACTGAATTACCAGAATAACCTTATTAAGGTTACTCCGGCAGATAATGAACTGTTGCCCGATATGCATCCCGGACAATTTGTCCAGATTTTAGTGCATAATTCACCCAAGGTGTTTCTTCGAAGGCCAATATCCATCAACTTTGTTAATAAGAAAAAAAATGAAATGTGGCTTTTGATTCAGCGTGTGGGTGAAGGAACCCGGAAAATATGTGAAACACCCGCAGGAAAAACTTTGAACTTGATTTTTCCCTTGGGCAATTCTTTTACTATTCCGCAAGTAAACGGTAATTTTCTGCTTGTTGGCGGTGGAGTAGGCACCGCACCCATGCTTTTCCTTGGTAAAAAGCTTAACGAAAAAGGGTTTTCGCCCGATTTTCTATTGGGCGGACGTTCCGAAAGAGACATTCTGCAACTTAACGATTTCGAAAAATTGGGAACCGTTTATTGCACCACAGAAGATGGTTCATTTGGTGAAAAAGGATTTGTAATTCACCATTCTGTTTTGCAGAATAAGAAATACGATTTCGTATATACTTGCGGTCCGAAACCTATGATGGTTGCCGTGGCCAAATACGCGCACGAAAACAATATCGGATGTGAAGCATCGCTGGAAAACCTTATGGCTTGCGGATTCGGTGCCTGTTTGTGCTGTGTCGAAAAAACAACAAAAGGAAACCTTTGTTCCTGCACCGAAGGCCCTGTTTTTAACATCAACGAACTCGCATGGATAGATTAAAAGTAAATATTGGAAACTTGGAATTTAAAAATCCGGTAACTACTGCATCGGGAACCTTCGGTTACGGCACGGAATATGCCGACTTCATCGATTTAAACCGCTTGGGAGGCATTTTTGTCAAGGGAACGACGTTGGAGCCGCGACAAGGCAATGACTATCCCAGAATGACGGAAACGCCTTCTGGAATGCTTAACTCTGTTGGGTTACAGAACAAGGGCGTGTATTATTTTGCCGAACACATTTATCCAACGATAAAAGATTACAACACACACATTATAGTTAACGTATCCGGCTCAACCGTAGAAGATTACGTAAAATGCACCGAACGATTGATCGATTTGGATAAAGTTTCGGCCATCGAACTTAACATTTCTTGTCCCAACATAAAGGAGGGTGGAATGGCTTTTGGAACGTCCTGCGTATCGGCTGCACAAGTAACTCGGGCGGTACGCAAAGTATATCCTAAAACGCTGATTGTGAAACTATCTCCCAACGTAACCGATATAACCGATATTGCGAGAGCGGTTGAAGATGAAGGCGCGGATTCCGTATCGCTGGTAAATACATTTCTAGGAATGGCTATCGATGCGGAAACCAAAAGACCCAAGCTTTCCACTGTAACAGGAGGGTTGTCCGGTCCATGCATCAAACCCATCGCTTTGCGAATGGTCTGGCAAGTGTACAACACCGTAAAAATTCCGGTTATCGGGATGGGGGGAATTTCAAACGCGGCCGATGCCATCGAATTTATGCTTGCCGGGGCGACGGCCATACAAATCGGAACCTATAACTTTATTGATCCTGCAGTTTCCATAAAAGTGATTGACGGAATTGTTGATTATATGGACAGGCATAATATAAAATTAGTCAGCGAAATAATAGGAAAACTCATTATATAATATATTTTTGATTATATTTTATTCAAATATTTGACAAAATGAGTATTTATATCAAAATTATTTGACAAATTGAATAATTGATATATCTTTGCGGATTATTACATCTAAAAGATAAAACATGTCGAATTTGATCATTCCAACAGGATATAAACCACTTTTAAACCTGAGGCAAACGGAGCTTGGAATTAAAAAAATTAAAGATTTTTTTCAGCAGAATTTAGCATCGGAATTGCGTTTGCGGCGAGTTACCGCACCCCTTTTCGTGGAAAAAGGAACCGGAATAAATGACGACCTCAATGGGGTAGAGCGTCCGGTTAGCTTTCCCATAAAGGATATGGATGACACGGTTGCCGAAATCGTGCATTCGCTGGCAAAGTGGAAAAGAATGACACTTGCCGATTACGGGATAGAAAAAGGATACGGAATTTATACTGATATGAATGCCATTCGTGCTGATGAAGAATTGGATAACCTTCACTCGCTTTACGTTGACCAATGGGACTGGGAAATGACTATAGATGAAGGAGATAGAAATATTTTTTTCCTCAAAGATGTCGTGAAACGCATCTACAGCGCCATGCTTCGTACCGAATATCTGGTGCATGAAGCTTTCCCCGAACTGAAACCTGAACTTCCCCGCGAAATAACCTTTATTTCGTCAGAAGATCTATTACAGAAATTTCCAAACATGTCGGTAAAAGAGCGTGAAGACGCCATAACAAAAGAATGTGGAGCCGTTTTTGTCATAGGAATCGGAGGAAATTTGTCCAATGGCGAGCCGCACGATGGCCGTTCGGCCGATTATGACGACTGGACAACACTCAACGATGACGGTTTTGAAGGGTTAAACGGCGATTTGCTTGTTTGGAGTTCAGTGCTTGAAAGAGCAGTAGAATTGTCATCTATGGGAATTCGGGTAGATAAAGAAGCATTGAAAAGGCAGTTAAAAATCAGGAATCAGGAAGAAAAACTGAATCTATACTTTCATAAACGATTGATGAACGGCGAACTTCCGCTCTCTATCGGCGGTGGAATAGGGCAGTCCCGCTTATGCATGTACTATTTGCGAAAGGCGCATATCGGTGAAATTCAGGCGAGTATCTGGTCGAAGAAAATGAGGAAAGAGGCGGCGGAGAACGATATCTTTTTGATTTGAATTTTAGATAAAAGAGCAAAGAACAAAGTTAGAGAGTATTCGTATTATTGCTAACTTTTTTATACTTTTACACGTAATAAACCAATATTATTATGTCTGTAAAAATTGAAGAAAGCTGGAAAGAAAGGCTTAAAGACGAATTTGAAAAACCTTATTTTAAAACTCTGACCGATTTTGTACGGCAGGAGTATTCCACCCGGACCATTTATCCGCCTGCAAGGCTGATTTTTAATGCTTTTGACCAATGTCCTTTTGAGCAGGTAAAAGTTGTTATTGTGGGACAAGACCCGTATCACGAACCGCGACAAGCCCACGGATTGTGTTTTTCGGTGAACGATGGAGTGCAAATTCCACCGTCGTTAGTCAATATCTACAAAGAGATCCACGACGATTTAGGCACCCCCATTCCTAAATCGGGAAATTTGGAGCGTTGGAGCAGGCAAGGGGTACTTTTACTGAATGCAACCCTTACAGTTCGGGCTCATCAGGCAGGTTCACATCAACACAAAGGATGGGAAGAATTTACCGATTCTGCTATTTACCATTTGGCCAACGAGCGTGAAAATTTGGTCTTTATTCTCTGGGGTGCTTACGCACAACGAAAAGGGGAGAATATTGATGCAAATAGGCATCTTGTACTAAAATCACCACACCCTTCGCCCTTGTCTGCTCATCGGGGATTCTTTGGTAATAAGCACTTTAGCAAAACTAATGCTTATTTACAAAAAAATGGCATTGAACCGATAAATTGGTAACTAAAACTCACTAAATTCACATCAAAATGCAACAAAAAACTATTTTTTCTTTCCTTTTATTTTCCTTTTTTTTCATTGGTTCAGCTTTCTCGCAAGAAATAGATTTTAAACAACAAGATAAAGTTATTTTTGAAAAGTACGTGAAATATATTCAACCGTTCTGTTCAAAATCAAAAGAACTGATTTTACAAAAAACGGCTGAATTCTTTCTCGACACACCTTATGTGGGGGGAACTTTGGATAAAAACGATACCGAAAAGCTTGTAATAAACCTGCGTGAATTAGATTGTGTTACTTTCGTGGAAACGGTTATTGCTCTTGCCAACACCACTGCATCAGGTGATTTGTCCTTCGATAACTTTGCTTCGCAATTGCAGCAAATCAGGTATCGCAACGGTGTTATCGACGGTTATGATTCCAGATTGCATTACACGTCCGACTGGGCTGATAATAATGTGGAAAAGAAAATACTATGCGCTATGAGCCAGCAACTTGGCGGAGTTTTAGAAACGAAAACTATCGATTTTATGACCTCTCATCGTTCATCGTATAATGCCTTAAAAACCGATGACGATATGTTTGAAAAAATCGGGAAGATGGAAGACAAAATCAATGAAAGAGACGGATTTTACTATCTTCCTAAAGATAAAATAAAATTAAAAGCCACGAAAATCCCGCACATGGCCATGATTGCGTTTACCACATCAATAAAAGGGTTAGATACAACACATACAGGCTTCGCCTATAAAAAAAACGGTAAACTGATTTTTATCCACGCCTCAAGCACGAAGAAAAAGGTAGTAATTGATGAAAAGACACTGAGTGATTATTGTGAATCGCAAAAATCGTGTACGGGAATTATGGTAATGCCCGTACTTTGATTTTATTCGAACGGACGCTCGTTGTTATTATCGTTTTTCCTTTTCTTTTCACCCATAAACCATTTGTCGGCTTTTTTGAATGCCGTGTTCACAAGAAT
>MVZJ01000105.1 GCA_002069095.1 Bacteroidetes bacterium ADurb.BinA174
AACAGTTGTTTCTTATACTGTTTCGGTGCTCTGCACCTCTAAATCTCGGGAATACCACCATTTCTACAAATATATCGGTGCTCTGCACCTTTTATTTATTGCTACAGAGTAGCAAAATATTTGTAGCAAAGGTTCATTTGTGCAGACATTAAGGTACAGCGTACCGAAATCTATAAAATGGGTAACTAAACGGATATTCATTTTATTTTATTATATGCTTTAAAGAATGCGGATAAATTGTGATATAATTAACAATAAACTTTAAGCTGAAGTCTTAAAAAAATCTGTTTCCTTTGATTGATAGTTAAATAAATAATCAAATTACACGTTTTTTTATTTATTAATTGGGTCAGTCTTGAAAAATAAGTAACTTTGTTGTCTCGAAACATTTTGATTGGAAAGTGTTTCTCCGAAAATTAAATTGCACAAAAAATAGAAATTTCATGTCAAAAGTAAACTTCAGAGGATTGGGCGTAGCGTTGGTTACGCCATTTAAATCTGATGACTCCATCGATTATAATGCGCTCGAAAAACTAATCGATTATCACCTATCCAACGGAACCGATTATATTGTTGCTTTGGGAACAACTGCTGAAACGCCTACACTTTCGGCCGAAGAGCAAAATAAGATTGTCAGTTTTATGGTAGAAAAACTCAACGGTCGCATTCCGTTAGTTGTAGGCGTTGGTGGTAATTGTACATCGGTTTTGGTAGATAAGTTAAAGAAAATGGACTGCAAAGGTATAAGCGCCATTTTATCAGTAACGCCATATTATAATAAGCCCACACAAGAGGGATTATATCAGCATTATTGTGCCCTTTCGGCAGCATCTCAATTGCCGATAATTTTGTATAATGTTCCCGGAAGAACAGGTGTGAATATGTCTGTTGAAACAACTTTGAGGATAGCTCGCTCATGTAAAAACGTTATCGCTATTAAAGAGGCATCGGGAAATATTAATCAGATAACTGAAATTATTAAAGGCGCTCCCGAAGGTTTTAGCGTGATTTCGGGCGATGATTCCATTACAACGGCAGTTATTCAAAACGGAGGAATTGGTGTGATTTCTGTCTTTGGGAATGCTTTTCCTAAAGAGATGAAGTGGTTGGTTCAGAGTGTTTTGGAAGGCGATGCGGTTGCTGCTCGTCAAAAAATGGAGGAGTCTTTCAATAAATTATTCGATTTGATGTTTATTGATGGAAATCCGGCGGGAGTTAAATGCTTGCTTTCGTTAAAAGGATTACTCGAAAACAAACTCCGATTACCTTTAGTGCCGGTTCGTGAACAAACAAAGCAAGAAATAATAGAAGAATTGAAGAAAATAAGTCAATGAGAAACGGCTTTTTATACTATATCTTGACTTTTATTTTTATTCTCAGTTCTTGTGCGACCTCGAAAGAGATTAAAGAGGATTTCAGAACCGAAACATATAAAAAGCGAATAGCTAATTTCACTGAAAACCCATTAAACGAAGGGCAAATAATCTTTTTCGGCAACAGCATTACGCAAGCAGGTGATTGGAATGAGTATTTTGTTGACTTTGATGTTGCAAACAGAGGTATATCGGGCGATAATACTGAAGGTATGCTTGCCCGAATTGATGAAATAATTGCTGCGAAGCCTGAAAAATTCTTTATCATGGCGGGTATAAACGATATTTCTTTGTCACGCTCAAACAGCACTATTATTCGCAATTATACACTTATAATCCAAAGATTAAAAGAATATTCTCCGCAAACGAAAATCTTCATTCAAAGCATTTTACCCATTAACAACGATTTTGCGCGTTACAAAAGATTAACCGGAAAAGAAAAACAGGTGTCTGATTTAAATTTGCAATTACGTATGCTGGCGCAATCGGAAAATGTGACCTTTATTAATCTTTTTCCGTTTTTTGCCGATTCCGAAGGCAAACTTAAAAAAGAATTAACTGCAGATGGTCTACATCTTAATCCTCAGGCATATTGGTCGTGGGTAAATATTATACGTCGGTTTGTGGAATAAATTTTGTACATTTGTACACCCAAATAATCAATAGAAAAATAAAAATATGTTTTCAGGAATTGTAGAAGAAGCGGCAACCGTGGTTGCGTTAGAAAAAGACAAAAGCAATTTGCATATTACCCTAAAGTGTTCGTTTACTCATGAGCTTAAAATTGACCAAAGCGTTGCGCACAACGGTGTTTGCCTAACTGTAGTATCAATTAAAGACGATACTTACACGGTTACGGCTATTCAAGAGACGCTCGATCGCTCAAATTTGGGATTGCTCGAGATTGGTAGTAAGGTTAATCTGGAGCGCAGCATGAAAATTAATGGCAGATTAGATGGGCACATCGTGCAGGGACACGTGGACCAAACAGCTGTTTGTACCGATGTTACTGAAGCCGATGGCAGTTGGTATTACACTTTCGAATACGACTTCGATAAAGAAATGGCAAAGAAAGGCTACATGACTGTTGATAAAGGCTCCGTTACCGTAAACGGTGTAAGCTTAACCGTTGTAACGCCCACCGATAATACATTTCGCGTAGCGATAATTCCTTTCACATATGAAATGACTAACTTTCATCAAATTAAAAAGGGAACGGTGGTCAATTTGGAGTTTGATATTATCGGGAAGTATATCAGCAGAATATTGGCATTTAATTAAAGACAAAAGATGGATTTTCTCGAATTCGTTTCCACCCGACAGAGCGACCGTGCTTTCGACATCAATCGTCCCGTGGGAAAAGAAAAAATAGAACGTATTATAGAAGCTGCAAGGCTTGCGCCTTCGGCGTGTAATGCTCAGCCGTGGCACTTTATCGTGGTGGATGATCCCGAACTCAAAAACAAAGTAGCCGATGCAACATCGGCACGTGCACTCGGGATGAATCATTTTACCAAACAAGCTCCCGTACATATTCTTCTTGTTGAGGAAAAGGTAAATCTTACTTCCGGAATCGGAGGCTGGGTAAAACAAAAAGATTATGCCCAAATGGATTTAGGAATCGTTGCGGCTCACATTGTTTTGGCCGCACACGCCGAAGGACTGGGTTCGTGCATTTTAGGATGGTTCAATGAACCCAAAATGCGCGAACTGTTAAATATTCCAAATTCTAAACGTGTTTGGTTAGATATTGCTATTGGTTACAGCGCGCAACCGCTGCGACAAAAGAAACGCAAACCAATCGATGAAATCGTTTCCTATAACAAGTACAAGTAGGTGTTGGGCGTTGGCATTGAGCAACATTTGACACCCTGTATCCGATGCTCAATACTTCGTATCTTGCAAAAAATTCTCAACTTTAGTCTTTTTAACACGAACTTTCTGTTCTTTTGTTGGTTGCATCGCAAAAAAATATCATCTTTGTATCCTAAAATAAATTATGAAACAATCGACCAACATCTTGTTGATTTTAATGAAAAAGAATAATATAATATTTAAACGTTTTCTTCCTTTAATCGTTTTCTTCGCTATTGCTCTTGCAACCGTTGCACAACAGGTAGGTTCCAATTCGCCTTACGGCCGTTATGGTTACGGCCTTCTATCTAATCAATCGTTTGGCGCATCCGAAGCAATGGGAGGGATAAGTTACGGATTAAGAAGAAGTCAACAGGTTAATCCGGGGAATCCGGCATCGTATTCTAAACTCGATTCGCTCACTTTCATTTTCGACCTTGGTATATCCGGGCATTATGCTTCATTCAGCGATGGGTTGCACAAACAGCATTTCTACAACGGGAATCTCGAATATATTGCCATGCAGTTTCCAATTTTTAGAAAAGTAGGTGCTAGTATCGGTCTTTTGCCGTATTCGAAAGTGGGGTATAATTACGGACAAACACGTTCGCTTTCCGATATAGTTTACGAAGAAGTTTTTCGCGGAACAGGCGGATTAAGCCAGATTTATGGCGGTATTGCGTATGAACCGATAAAATATTTCTCCGTAGGAGCCAATGTTTCTTATCTTTTCGGAAATTTCAACTACAGCAGCGTATCTGTGCCCAGAACGGCAACAGGATCCACTGTCGGTGAAGAAAAGAAAAAATATTCCATTCGCGATTTAAAATACGATTTTGGCGCTCAGGTTACGTTTCCTATCAACAAGGCGAGTTCATTTACGTTGGGAGCAGTTTATAGTCCGAAAGTAAATTCAAAAACTGATGTTTACGCTACGGAAATGATGTTTCTGTCCGACCCGTATTCAAGCCCGTATCAGACTCCGAGTGAAATTTTGCGCGACGACACCCTTTCCAATCAGCAATTCCAGTTGCCGAACACCTATGGATTAGGAGTAACTTATTCCAATACAAACTTGCTTTTGGGAGTTGACGGGACGTATCAGCAATGGAGCGGCTTGGATTATCCCGATGTTTTAGATGGATTGACCACACAAAATCGCTTCAATAATACGTACAGAATAAGCGCCGGAGCAGAATACGTTATCGACCCTTACAGTCGTAACTTTTTCACCAGAGTACGTTTTAGAGCAGGTATTTCCTACGGAAACTCATACACTAACGTCAATGTTTACAACCCTTCTGATAATAATAAAAACTTGGGTGTCGGAGGTTTTAAGGAATACGGAATTAATATCGGACTGGGATTACCGTTCAGAGATTCATTATCTGGCAGGTTGTCTATGCTCAACATCGGATTTGGATACACAACACAACGTCCCGATTTGCAATACATGATAAAGCAAGATATGTTTAAAATATCCTTAAACATGAATATCAACGAATTTTGGTTTTTTAAAAGACAATTTAATTAACTTTTTATATCTTTGCAATGTTTAAAACATGAAATGGATTAAACTATTTATTTAACATTTTGTCCTATTATCAACCAAAACAGATATAGAAAACAAATTTAAAAAGAATGAATATGAAAAAATTATTATTATCAGGATTCCTTGCAATTGCAACCATTGCAGGTCTTAGCGCCCAAAAAGCAGGATACGATCCGGTAAAAGCTCCTTATGGAAAAGGAGAAGATAGTGTAAAATGTCTTAGAAATTTAAGTTTGATGCAAACATCGGCAAAAGCGGAGGACTACAAAGGCGCTTTAGAGCCATGGAGAACAGCTTATGAAGAATGTCCTGCATCCAGCAAAAATATTTATATTTACGGTCCCCGTATTTTTAAAAGCTTCCATGCTTCCGAAACCGACCCGGCAAAAAAGAAAGAGTATCTTGACAAAGTTATGGAAATATACGATAATCGTTTGAAAAATAAATATTTTTCAGACGACGTGAAAGGTACTATTTTAGCGCTGAAAACTTACGACTACATGGAACTGGCGGGTGATAAGGCAGATTCAAAATTGATTTACCAATGGTTAGGCGAAGCTATCAGTGATATGAAGTCAGGAATGAATCCCCCCGATGCTTATTCTTATTACATGGTTTCATCATTAACTCAGTTTTTGACAGACCAGTCTAAGAAAAATCAGTACATCACCGATTATTTTACCATTACCGGTTATGTTGATGAAGCCATTAGAAATGCAAATGCTGCAAACGATAAAGCAAATGCCGATTACCTGGCATTGGTAAAAGATGGTATCGTAAAAGGATTTGTAAACAGTGGTGCCGGTGATTGTAAAACGTTGACTGAATATTATGCAGACAAAGTTGAACCGAACAAAGACAATAAAGAATTTCTGAACGAGGTAATTAATGCATTGGGTTATGTTGGTTGCAGCGAGTCTGATTTGTATTTCACCGCATCGGAATACATGTACAAACTCGAACCATCTGCAGGCGCAGCTATTGGTTTGGCAAACAAAGCGCTGAGAGATAAGGATTACGATACGGCTATCAAATATTATCACGACGGTGCAAGAATGGAGACCGACAAAAATAAAGCATCGGATTATATGTTGCAATTGGCGGGAATTTTCTCCAATCAGCGTAATTTCGCCCGTTCGCGTCAGGCTGCTTACGATGCTTTGGAATTCAATCCTAACAATGGTGCAGCTTATATCCTTATCGGACAGTTGTATGCATCATCTGCTCAAAATATCTTTCCTGAAACTGAAAAAAGAGGATTGGTTTTCTGCGCAGCAGTTGATAAAATGCAAAGAGCAAAATCGGTTGATCCCAGTGTTACTTCTGAAGCCAACCGTTATATCAACCAATATTCCGGTTACTTTATGGATACCGAAACGGCTTTCATGATGGGTATCAAAGCCGGTGAGTCCGTATTTATCCCCGGATGGATAGGTGAATCAACCACCGTAAGATTGAAATAAAATCAGCGATTTGTTGAAAAAACAATCAGACATATATAATTTGAAATGCATAACAACCGCAGTTTTTGCGGTTGTTATGTTTCTTTTTATCGTATCGTGCGGAAGGAAAGATGAGAATTTGGTCAACGTAAAATTCGATCCGGAAACCATGCCATCGATGATTACCAACGATGTTTCAACGCTTATTTCCGATTCGGGCAGAACACGCTATAAAATAGTTGCCGACGTTTGGGAAATTTACGATAAAGCCAAAGAACCTTTCTGGTATTTTCCTGAAGGATTTTATTTGGAAAGATACGATGCCGGTTTCAATATTGAAGCCACGATTGTTGCCGACACAGCATGGAATTATACGGCTAAAAAACTGTGGCGCTTAAAAGGCCATGTAGATGTCAGAAATATGCAAGGTCACGAATTCAGAAGTGATGAACTCTTTTGGAATCAAACAACTGCTAAAATCTATTCCGACAAATACATCGAGATAAAACGCGGAACGCTTGAATTGAAAGGATACGGTTTTGAATCGAATCAGCTAATGACCCATTACCGGATTATGAGGCCGCACGACGGCAAGTTGCCGTTTGAAGAAAGCTCAGACGAACCCGACTCCATGCAACTGCAACCCGATTCAATACAATAAATAACAAATAATGGATTTTGCATCGCTTATAAACTGGTGGTTTATTCTACTTTTTTTATCGGCATTTTTCTCCGGTATGGAAGTGGCTTTTGTGTCGTCGGATAGGCTACGATTTGCCATGATACAAAAGAACAAAGGTTTTTATTACTCGATGCTTAACACTATTTACAGCCATCCGAGGCAATTTTTATCTACGCTTTTGCTGGGAAACCTCATTGTGCTGGTAGTTTTTATTTATTTTTCGTTATTAATAATCTTGCCTTATATCTGGCAAAATATTACGCAAAACACATTTCTGGTTTTTTTAATTATCGTTATAGGCGCCACCATTATTATTCTTTTTAGCGGTGAATTTTTCCCGCGTGCCGTTATGGCTC
>MVZJ01000106.1 GCA_002069095.1 Bacteroidetes bacterium ADurb.BinA174
GATAAACACGATTAAGCGGGCTAAATACTTGTCGCAGAACGGTGAAAACCTGTTTGCCTCGCCATCATTGGCGTTCTTTTTGAAAAACGATATTACGCTGAAAGATTTTCAGGAAAACCATGAAGCATTAGAACACTTTACTAATATAGACGATAACGATGTCTGGACTTCGCTGAAAGTCTGGAAATCACATCCCGATAAGGTTTTGTCGCTGCTAAGCAGCGGAATGGTTAACCGGAAATTATTCAAGATACAGATTACCAACGAGCCTCATCCGGCAGAAAAAAAGCAGGAATACATCGAAAAGTTCATGCGCAAATATGGAATTTCGGAGAGCGAAGCTCAATATTTCGTATCAATCGATTCGTTGGCAACCGATATGTACAACAAATACGACGAAAGCATCAAAATCCTTTATCGGGACGGCTCTATAAAAGATATTTCCACCGCTTCCGATATGTTCAACATTGAGTTGTTATCGAAAAAGGTGGAAAAGTATTATTTCGCGTATTTGCGGGAATAAGTCCGGCTATTAGCCTTTGGCTTTGCAATGAGTAAGTATTTAATTGTTTCTCCTGCTCAATCACTTTCGGTATAATCCTTCCCTTCGGGAACAAAAAACCAAACGGTAATCGCTCCTATAAGACCTGCCGAGAGAATAATAAACTTTATGGCAGGCATTTTCACTATTACGAAAGCGGAAATAAAAACCATCGTCAACATTAAAATAATCACTTTTATTTTACCGCTTATCGAAATGCCTTTTCTGCGTTGATAGCTTTTGATGCGCGGGCCTAAAATCTTGTTACTCAGCAGCCAGTTATATAATTTTTCTGAGCTTTTGGCAAAAAGAGCGGCAGACAACAATGCAAACGGCGTGCAGGGAATCCCCGGAACAAAAATCCCCAATATAGCCAATATAAGTGCAAGAGAACCACCTATAGCGAACAGGATTCTTTTTATCTTGTTTGCTTCTAATTCTCTTTTAGCTTCAACAAGGGTAATTTCTCTGGATATTGGCTGCAATTTTACCTCTTCGGGGATATTCATTACGATACAAAAATGGTTTTAGTCTGCAAATATAAACAAAAAATACTATCTTTGCTGCATTGTTTTAGATTATAATCGATTAAGCGTTATGCAACTTCCTCTTTTCAACGATGATAAAGTCAGGGTTCTCTTTGTTTGTCTCGGAAACATTTGTCGTTCTCCGGCCGCCGAAGGAATTTTTAAGAAAATGGTGGCCGATAATGAACTGGAAGACAAAATTTATATGGATTCGGCGGGAACTTCGGGCTGGCACGAAGGCGAACTGCCCGATGACCGGATGCGCATGCACGGACAACGGCGCGGATACGATTTTTGCTCACGCTCACGAAAATTCAAATACAGAGATTTTGAATTGTTCGACTACATTATTGTGATGGATGATGACAATTACCGTAATGTGAAAAAACTGGCAAAAAATGAAGAAGATGTAGCCAAAATCCACTTGATAACCGATTTTTCCGATAAATATTCGCACCCTCATGTTCCCGATCCTTATTACGGTGGTTCGTCGGGGTTCGAACTCGTAATGGATTTGCTGGAAGATGCTTGTGAAAATTTGCTGAATAAAATAGCAAAAGACATTGAGTATTGAGCAGAAGTTTAGTGATATCTTTGTCATCCATCAACCATCATCCATCGACTTACTTATTAAAATTGTTTGAAAATTATTTTTACTTTTGTGTATCAAAGAAAAAAGTCTTATTACAATAATTTAATTTAAAATGAAAGACAAGAAAACCAACCGTCGTAACTTCTTAAAAATAACGGGATTCACAACCATCGGCAGTTTATTTGTCGGGGAGTTGTTATCAAATGAATTAGCATCATATAGTGATATCATTGAAAGAGAAGCAGGTGCACAAAGTAGGTTAGACAATAAACGGGTTACGATAATCGAAACAAAACTGGTTTGTAAGGAGCCGGGTAAGTATTTGATAGCGGGGAATGTAATCGATGAAAACGGTCATGTAAAAGCTACTGAACCTTTTTTGGAACCTAACAGATACTTAGGTTGGCCAACTATCGCGAAAACTAATACCGGCGAATTGCTTATTGCATATTCCGGAGATAGGGATTCTCACGTTTGCCCATGGGGAAAGACACGGCTGATTCGAAGCAAGGATAATGGAAAAACTTGGAGTGAACCTGAAACTGTAAATAATTCACCTCTCGATGACAGAGATGCCGGAATTATTCAAACGAAAAAAGGAACACTTCTTATAAGCTGGTTTACTTCGCTGGCTTATGCCAATCCGGCAAGGAAATGGATTTATCAGAAATATGCAAGGGTAGCCGAAAAAATACCTGAAGAGTTGAAAAAACATTGGCTGGGGAATTGGACTACAAGATCGGAAGACGGAGGTAAAACGTGGTTAACTCCAACCCGAACGATTGGTACAGCGCCTCACGGACCAATTCAGTTAAGAGATGGGCGCCTGTTGTTTGTCGGTAATGGCTTGGGTGGGATTGTTGTTGAAGAATCAAAAGATGATGGGATTTCATGGCAACTGATTTCCAAAATCCCATTTCCAAATGAAACTGATACGGGTATAACAGAACCTCATTTGGTGGAATTGAAAAGTGGTAAAATCATTGCGATGTTCAGAAATGAGCCTAAAGATCGGAGCCGGTGTTTTCTGCTGCAATCGGATAGTTATGACGGCGGCAAAACATGGACTCCGATGAGATTGACAAATATCTGGGGTTATCCTCCGCATTTACTTGAATTGAAAAACGGTTGGGTATTAGTGGTGTATGGACATCGACGTGAGCCATTCAGTGAAAAGGCTTGCATTAGTCGTGATGAAGGCAAGACGTGGGACATTGAAAATGAAATAATCTTGTCGGAAGCATTTAACGGAGACTTGGGATATCCTGCCAGTATTCAGTTTGATGATGGCTCCATTCTTACAGTCTATTACCAGCAGGAAAAAGAAGGAGAACCCACTTCATTGTTTACTACTCACTGGAAAATAAATTACTGAGTTCTATTATTAATTTAATTATCAAATATTTACATTATTAAATTAATATATCTTAATATTTAGCGCGCCTTTATTTCTTACTTCTAATTTCTTACTTCTACGAATATTCGTATCTTTGCACCCTTAAATTAACTACTTCAGAATTTCAGATAAAACATGGCAAAGGAATTAAAAGAACTCACACCACGCAGCGTTGATTATTCGCAGTGGTATCTCGATTTAGTTATTAAAGCCGAATTGGCGGAAAACTCAGTCGTGCGCGGTTGCATGGTAATAAAACCGTATGGTTACGCCATTTGGGAAAAAATGCAACGTCAGCTTGACGATATGTTCAAGGAAACGGGACACATGAACGCCTATTTTCCGTTGTTTATCCCGAAATCGTATCTCAGTCGTGAAGCCGACCACGTGGAAGGTTTTGCCAAAGAGTGCGCCGTTGTAACGCATTACAGATTAAAAAATGCGCCCGACGGAAATGGCGTAGTTGTTGACCCGGATGCGAAACTTGAAGAAGAGTTGGTAGTTCGCCCCACTTCTGAAACCATTATCTGGAGTACATACAAAAATTGGATACAATCGTATCGCGACCTGCCATTGCTTATCAACCAATGGGCGAATGTGGTTCGTTGGGAGATGCGTACCCGCCTGTTCCTTCGCACAGCCGAATTTTTGTGGCAGGAAGGTCACACCGCACATGCCACCCAAGAAGAGGCGATCGAAGAGACCGAAAAAATGATTAACGTTTATGCCGATTTTGCCGAAAAATATATGGCAATGCCTGTAATTAAAGGTTTTAAATCGGAATCGGAACGATTTGCGGGAGCAATCGATACCTATACCATTGAGGCATTGATGCAGGACGGAAAAGCGTTACAATCGGGTACATCGCACTTTTTAGGACAAAACTTCGCCAAAGCATTCGACGTACAATTTGCTGATAAAGACGGCGGACGCGATTACGTGTGGGCAACATCGTGGGGAGTTTCCACCCGATTAATAGGCGCGCTTATCATGGCACACAGCGACGATAATGGATTGGTCCTTCCGCCGAAATTAGCGCCCTATCAAGTAGTTATCGTTCCCATCTACAAAAACAATGAACAGCTTAAACAGATAGACGAAAAAGTTGCCGGAATTGTTTCTCGACTTAAAGTTCTCGGCATCAGCGTGAAATATGATAACGCCGACAATAAAAAACCGGGCTGGAAGTTCGCGGAATACGAACTGAAAGGTGTTCCCGTGCGTCTTGCAATGGGTGGCAGAGATTTGGAAAACGGAACAATCGAAATTGCTCGTCGCGACACTTTGACAAAAGAGACCCGTCCATCCGAAGGAATAGAAGAGCATATCAAACAACTTTTAGACGAAATTCAAGAGAATATCTACAAAAAAGCGTTGGATTTCCGTGCAGCATCGACTCGTGAAATTGATTCTTACGAAGAGTTTAAGGAAGAAATCGAAAAAGGCGGATTCCTGCTCGCCCACTGGGACGGAACGCCCGAAACCGAAGAACTTATCAAAAACGAAACCAAAGCTACTATTCGCTGCATTCCGTTAGATGGTGATAAAACACCCGGAAAATGTATGGTTACAGGAAAACTTTCGACACAACGAGTGGTTTTTGCAAGAGCGTATTAATTTCGGATTTGGGATTTCGGATTTGGGATTTTGGTGCGAGGTACGAGAGAGCGGCTTCGTGAGTTGGAGAGAGGGCGACTTTGAGAGATTAACGCACTTGTTACCTGTTTACTTGTTTACTATCTACCTGTTTTACTGAATGTCATTCTGAACGAAGTAAAGAATCTAATTCCTTGGACGTAAGAGCCAAGAATCAAGACGCAAGACAATTTGGGATTTAGGAATTTGTGCGGGGTGCGTGTTTTAGTGCTTATTAATATTACACCAAGTACGCAACTGTCCCCTTTAACAAAGGGGACGAGCGAAGCGGAGGGGTTTAATCTCGAAACTCGAAACTAACAAAACATGTCAAATATAAAAACATGGATATCGGCAGCACGACCGAGAACACTATTTTTAGCAGCCGCTGCCGTTATTTTAGGTAGCGGTTTAGCTTTAAACGATAGTTCGTTTTCGGTGGAAACGTTCGTTTGGACATTTCTTTTGGCGGTTTCCATACAGATATTGGCAAACTTCGCAAACGATTTGGGCGACTACGAAAAAGGAACCGACACCACAGGCAAACGTGAAGGTCCCACTCGTGCGCTGCAAAGCGGAAATATCAATAAACGACAGATGAAAACTGCTCTGCTCGTTTCCGTTACTTTGGTTGCGTTTTTCGGAATAACGAGCATCTGGCGAAGTATTGGCTGGCAAAAAGGCGGATTGATAATGTTAATTGTAGGTGCACTTTCCATTTTTGCCGCACTATTCTACACAATGGGCAAACACGCCTATGGCTATAAAGGTTGGGGCGATCTGTCTGCTTTTCTATTTTTCGGACCTGTTCCTGTATTGGGAACATACTATCTGCACACGGGACAACTCAATTGGCATCCGCTTTTTCCGGCAATAGGATTGGGATTTATCAGCGATATGATTCTCAATGTAAATAATATGCGTGATATAGATAACGACCGCCTATCGGGAAAAATCACTGTTGCTGCCAAACTTGGAATCAATAAAGCGAAAGTTTATCATGCACTGCTCACGCTCGGTGTTTTTGCTTGCTTTCTAGAATACAGCATTATGTTTGAACCTTCTGTTTGGTACAAATATTTGTACGCGATAGTTTTTATTTTTCTACTCCATATTCTTATGGGAATCAGAAATAAATCGAAACAGGAACTTGATCCTTATTTAAAATTCACATCGTTATCAGGATTCTTTTTGACTGTTTTATTTAGTATTTGTATAATTGTTTAAAAAGAACAATATTTAATAAAAATATTCTGGTCATTTTCAGGTATTTTCTCTTCAAAACTCTCTGTTAATTCAATCATTTCTATCCAATTAAGCGTTAAATCAATTATTAATACAAACTCTGCAACGTTAGATATTATTTATCAACATAGAATCCGTATATCGTACTACTTGTCAATACGTATTGCTACTCCTCCACATTCTCATTTATCATTTCCATGATTTCTTTAAAGCTGTTTAGCCCCGATTCGATGTTTTCGATGATTTCGCTTGCCAAAATATCGGGGTCGGGTAGATTTTCCAAGTCGGTAAGACTTTTGTCTTTCAGCCAAAAGATATCCAAATTGGTTTTGTCTCTTGCCAAAATCTCTTCGTAGGTAAATTTTCTCCAACGCCCTTCGGGGTTTTCCTCGCTCCAAGTTTCTGTGCGTTTGTGGCGATTTCCGGGATTATAGAGTTTTACAAACTCAGCCAAATCGACCGTAGTCATCGGCTTTTTCTTTAACGTATGATGAATGTTGGTACGATAATCGTAAAACCAAATCTCTTTTGTATGTGCTTCTTTACTTGCCGGGCGATTATCGAAAAACAGCACATTTGCTTTAACGCCCTGTGCATAAAACAGTCCTGTCGGCAGTCGTAAAATAGTGTGTAAATCGGTGGTAAGCATTAATTGTTTGCGGACTTCTTCACCCGCGCCACCTTCGAACAAGACATTATCGGGCAAAACAACTGCTGCCTGTCCCGTAACTTTGAGCATGGTTTTTATATGCTGCAAAAAGTTGAGCTGCTTGTTGGATGTGGTTTCCCAAAAATCCTGACGATTGTAACTTAAATCTTCTTTTTCAGCTTCGCCGGCTTCGTTTGTAACGGTGTAGCTACTCTTTTTACCAAAAGGCGGATTTGTCAATACATAATCGTAACGATTTCCCGAATCGGCTATCAGTGCATCGCTCGATGAAATAAAACTTTCGCCTGTAATATCGCCGATATTGTGCAGATACATATTCATCAAACACAAACGCCGAGTATTTGCCACAATCTCGTTACCGTAGAATGTTTTGTTTTTCAAAAACTCCTTTTCCTCCTTGTCGAGTTGGTGATTTTCCACTAACCAATCATAAGCAGCCAAAAAGAAACCGCCTGTACCGCAAGCCGGGTCGGCAATAGTTTTCATCGGTTTTGGCTGCACACAGGCAACCATCGTTTTAATCAAAGAACGGGGTGTAAAATATTGCCCTGCTCCCGATTTTGTATCTTCGGCATTCCTTTCGAGCAAGCCTTCATATATTTTAC
>MVZJ01000107.1 GCA_002069095.1 Bacteroidetes bacterium ADurb.BinA174
GAGAATTGTCGGTGAAGTTCTTGGTAAGTATCACCCCCACGGTGATAAAGCTGTATACGATACTATGGTTCGTATGGTACAGGAATTCTCATTGAGATATCCGCTTGTTGACGGACAGGGTAACTTCGGTTCTGTTGACGGCGACTCTCCTGCGGCGATGCGTTATACTGAAGCAAGACTTTCAAAAATTGCAGAAACATTACTTGAAGACTTAGAAAAAAATACTGTAGATTTCTCTCCTAACTTTGATGATACATTACAGGAGCCTTCTGTGCTGCCATCCATTTTACCGAATTGTAGAGTGGAAGGAAAAGCCGATATTCAAAACCGTGCTTGTGGTAGCGGCTTTGCGACAAGTTATTGAACGTGTAGGCAATTGTATCGCCGAAATTGAATTTATCGGTTGCTACTCGCCATTTTCCGTCGGAATCTATAGCGTATAGGTCAACGCCCGATTTTCCGGTTGCCGGCATGTGAGGCATGGCATGGCTGCCCGCAACGCCATACCGTATTTCTATTTTCTCGGCATTCGAATAAAAATGAACAGCCAATCCGGCCGAATTTTCCGATAAGCTCCAAACCGATTTTCTTACATTTTTTTCGGCTCTGTGGGGTAAGCGTTGATAGGTTTTCCCGATTTCACTTGTCCAACTCTGATTTTGAATAACGTTTACATTTTCCTTTAACGGGTCATGCCACTTGGTTTGTGCGGATAATGATACCGCAAATAAAATACTGATAATGAGAACAATATTTTTCATAGTTCCGCTTTTTCAATCGGGTCAAATCCTATTTCTTTTGCTTTTTGAATCAAAAAATTATAAGCCGCCTCGCGTTCGTTGGGAATTTCACCCTCTAAAATCGCCTCCTTTATAAGCGTTTTCAACTCACCGACTTCCCTACCCTGCTCCAAACCGAAAATTTCCATAATCTCGTTGCCGTCAATGGGCGGCTGAAAATTGCGGATGCGGTCTTTTTCTTCAATTTCGGTGAGTTTTCGGCGAACAATTTTAAAGTTTTGCAAGTGTCGACGTACTTTTTCGGGATTTTTCGAGGTAATATCCGCTTCGCAAAGCGTCATCAGATCGTCAACATCGTCACCGGCATCAAACAACAGGCGGCGAACGGCAGAATCGGTAACCTCATCTTCAACCAATTGCATCGGACGCATGTGCATCGACACCATTTTTTGCGTGTATTTCATTTTTTCGTTCAACGGCATCTTCATCCGGTTGAAGATTTTCGGCACCATTTTCTCGCCAACATAGTTGTGGTTGTGAAACGTCCAGCCCAATTTCGGATCCCAGCGTTTGGTTACGGGCTTGGCTATATCGTGCAAAACGGCCGACCAGCGCAACCAAAGATTATCTGTTTTCAGTGAAATATTATCGAGAACGGCAAGGGTATGATAAAAATTGTCTTTATGCCCTACTCCATCCTTGGTTTCAGCGCCTTTCAACGCCGGTAATTCGGGAAAAATTAGTTCCAACAATCCTGTTTTTTCCAGCAAAATAAATCCGATAGAGGGTTTGGGCGAAAGAACAATTTTGTTAAGTTCATCCGCGATGCGTTCCTTCGATATGATTTTTATGCGTTCCCTGTTTCTTGAAATAGCATCAAAAGTTTCGGAGAAAATGTCAAATCCCAATTGCGAAGCAAATCGTATGGCGCGCATCATCCGCAACGGATCGTCGCTGAAGGTGATATCGGGGTCGAGCGGCGTGCGAATGATAAGGTTTTCCAAATCCTGCAACCCGTTGAAGGGGTCGAGTAATTCACCGAACCGGTTTTTATTCAGGCAGAACGCCATGGCGTTGATAGTGAAATCGCGCCGTTTTTGGTCGTCTTCGAGTGTACCGTCTTCAACAATAGGCTTTCGGGAATCGTGGGTGTAAGATTCTTTACGTGCGCCGACGAACTCTATCTCGAAATCCTTGTACTTTATTTGTGCCGTGCCGAAATTTTTAAAAACCGATAGTTTCGTTCTTCGCCCCAATTGCGAAGCAACGGCCTCAGCCAGTTCAATCCCCTTGCCGACGGCAACGATGTCTATGTCTTTTGACGGACGGTACAAAAAGAAATCGCGAACGTAGCCGCCGATCACATAGCAATCGAGTTGCATTCGGTCAGCCACGTCGGAAATAAGTTTAAAAATCTCGTTATTTAAATGCGTTTGTATCTCTTGTTGAGATATTTCCATAATGTAATTATCTTTTTTCGATGTATGCCTACACCTCTTTTATTTCAATAAGAAAATTGTATCTTTGTATCAAAACCAAATTATTTTGTTATGCTTACAGAAAATCAACTCCGCGAACAATTAATGCATAAAATAAAACAACTTCCTGCCGATAAACTACGAAACATCAACAACTATATCAATTTTTTGGAAAATTCGGTAAATGAATCTTCGGAAGAATATGTAGCCGACACACAAACCATTAATAACGAGATTGACGAAAAAAATCTCGAAGATTGGTTTAATCACGTCGATTACAGTAACCGCGAATACCAACCCGGCGAAAAAACGTACACCGTAGATGAAGTTTTCGACGGTATAATGGACATGATGAGTGAGTATTATGGTATGGACATGCGTAAATTTTCAAAACGCTATCAATGAAACGATATAGTATTGAAATTTTGCCCTCCGTTGAGGAAGAAATTCGAAATTATATCCGATACATAATGTTCGAAAAAACATGCCGCTAACAGCCCTTCAGTATGAAGAAGAATTATTAGAAACCATTTCTCAACTTTCAAATTACGCCGAATCCATCAGTATATCCGACAAAAAAGATGTACTTCGCTTTGGCGCCTCTGCACGAATTATTCAATATAAGAAAATGGCAATAATTTATATCGTTCACAACAATCGCGTAGTTGTGAGGGCAGTTATGCCGCTTCACTTATCAAAAAATAAAGATCACTTATAATGTCAAGTTAAAAGTTTCGAGTATCGAGTTAAAAACCGCTTATTCATAAGAATTTACAAAATACGATATACGTCATTTTATAATTGACACAACACTAATTTTCCGTTACTATTTGCAAAATTACAATAAATGGGCGTGAAAACCATTTTAAGGTTCAAATTATTTCTTAATTTTGTGCGAAGATTATGAAAGAAACTATATTAAATAATTTATTTTTCAGGCAATTAAAGGGTTATTATCTCATATTGCCTGTATTGTTTATATTGTCATTTGGGTTCATTTCTTGTTCGGGGAAAAACAGAAATGCCAAAACCTATCTTGCCGAAGCAGAATCGGCTTTAAACGAAGCCAATTATTCGCTGGCGAAATTAAAGATAGACAGTATAAAAAAGCTTTTCCCGACATCGTTTGATGAAATAAACAAAGGATTCGATTTAATGCAACAGGTTAGGATGGCAGAAAACCACCGAAATATTGCTTATTGCGATTCGATGCTCGAGGTAAATCACCGGCTTTTGAAGGAAATGTTAACTAATTTCGAATACGTTAGAAACCCGGAATATCAGGAAGTTGGCGATTATGTACCGAAAATTTATCCGTTAAACACATCTTTCAGACAAAACAGCTTGCGCTCGGCAGTGAACGAGAAAGGACAGATGTATATCGAGAGTGTTTTATCGGGCGGCTCTCTCAAGCATAACCGGATAAAAGTGGCTACAAAAGACGGTTCTTTTGCCGAATCGTTGCCCGTTACCACAGATGGATTGAACTACCGATTCAGTACACTCAACACCACTTACGAAATTGTTCGTTTCTCGGGGAACAACGACAATGGCGTAGCCAAATTTATTTATACGTTTAAGGAAGAACCACTTACACTGAGTTTTATCGGGAACAGAACAACTACAATAACCTTGCCCGCAACGTCGAAAAAAGCCATTGCACTGTCGTTTGAACTATCCACGCTTCTTCTCGATATCGAAAAGCTGAAATATGAAAAAGGACGTAGTGAAGCGTTGATTAAATATTTGAAAAGCAAAAAGACAGATTAAATTCTATAAATCTTGTCGCAATAGTTGGCAACTTCCGTGTGGTGGGTTATAAACAAAACCGTTCGGTCGCCGATATGTATTTTCAGGTTTGTCAAAAAAGTTTTTTCGGTTTCAATATCCAACGCCGATGTGGCTTCGTCTAACAACAGTATTCTTCCCGGGCGTAGCAACGAGCGTGCAATAGCAATTCGCTGTGCCTGGCCTTCGGATACGCCCGATCCTCCTACTCCGAGAACCGTATCGAGCCCTTCGGGCAAATCCAACACAAAGTTTGCCGAAGCAATTTCAAGCGCTTTAATAAGCATTTCTTCATCGGCATCGGGATTACCTATTAACAGGTTGTTGCGTATGGTGCCGCTGAACAACGTATTGCCCTGCGGGACATACACGAAATTAGAACGGGTGGATGGAGCAACTTTTAAGGATTTTTCTTCATTTTTTATCGCGATCAATCCCTTTTGAGGTTCAATCAGTGCAAGAATAAGCCTTATCAATGTGGTTTTTCCGGCGCCGGTTTCTCCCATTACGGCAATCATTTCGCCGGGTTCGGCATCCAATGAAAAATTGGAAATAACCGGTTTATTATCATCCTTATACGAACAGGTAACATTTTCAACTTTCAATGAAACACGTCCTTCTAAGAATTGTTTTTCTCCGATTTCTTCGCTTTCCAATTTTTTAAGAAACGATAATCGCTCACTGGCTGCCTGAGCCGATATAACGGTTGGAAATAAACGCATCAGATCGAACAACGGACGTTGTATTTGATTGACTAATTGCAGGTAAGCAGTAACCGTTCCGAAAGTGATGGTTTTATTGGCGATTCCCCAAGCTCCCCAGATGAAAGCAGTAATGTACCCGCCGCTGAAAGCCATTCCCGATACAAAGCGAGCCCAAGCGGAAACTATTGTTTTTTTCTGCACTTTCCCCTGTAAATCTTGCTGAAGGTTTTCAAGTCTGTCCAACTCACTTTCCTGCCTTTCATACGTTCTCACTACCAGTTGATTCAGCAAATTTTCTTCCATCATGGAAGTTATGGAACTTTCGCTTGCTTTTATTTGTCTGGTGTAATCCCTCATTTTCACGTAGTAAGGCTTGCTGAAAAGGAGCAAAGCCGGCATGGCAATACCCAGAACAAGCGCCAAAACCGGATCCATCACGAGTAAAATTATGAAAGCGCCGCCAAGCTGAAGAATAGCCGTAATTAACAGCGGAAACGTAGATATCAACGTTTTAATGATATCGTCTGTATCTTTGATAATTCGTGTCAACACGTCGCCACTATGCAATGCACTGGCTTCGATCCATTTGGTGTAGAGCAAGTTGGCAAAAACTTTTTGACGGATTGAATTTCCAACTCTTACATCGGTCATATTCGCGTAGCGGACATCAACTACGTTTAGCAACACTCTGAATAGTGTGAGTAAAACAAGAATCAAAGAAAAATGAAACAATGAACCCTGTGCATCTCCTGATGCTACATCGATAACTATTTTCAAAGCCCACACAAAACTAAGCGATATTGCTACTCTTAAAACACCGATAAGCGTAATCATCGTTATCGCTTTGCGGTGCCCTTTGGAAATATCTATCAAAAACTTCAGAAATTGCAACATTTATTTTTTGAAGAGAAGTTTTAAGTTCTTATTTATCTTGATAATAGGTAGAGTTCTTATGTGTTGAGGTGCTATAGCGGCTATTTTTCGTATCCTTCCTGTCGTATATTTAAAAGAAAACCACTTGCGATGTATTCTACTCGAAAATGTCCTGTTTTTAAAAATGGAAAAACCGAAATTACCGCCATTTAAAATATCTTCCATCACCAGATCTACATATTTCCCATCGATATCCGTTTCAAATGGGAAGATGGAAGGTTTTGCTCCCAAATATTTGACTGCCGCGGAGGCAAAAACCTTCATCGCATTTAGCAAATCGAATGATTCTGCCAGCCGGATGAATTTCTCTTTATCAATTTGTAGTGAAAATTTATTCCAAAAAAGGGTCCAATCACAAAATTGTTTCATTCCAATACCCAAGTGAATAAAATGATGAAAGAGGTGTTGGAAAATAAAAAAAACATTAAATTCCAACGGTAAAATCTTCACTTTTATGCCTTCGATGTCAAGTTGCAGAAAATTATCCTCTTCAATTATTTTTTGTACTTCGCTCTCCAGCAAACGATCGTATCTCCTTATCTGAAAATAACTGACTTGTTTATGATTTTCTATATGTACCTTTTTGTACTCAAACGACTGATGATGAATACTTTCCGTATGCATATCGCAGCCCTGCCGTTCAGCCCATTTATTAGCATTCCTGTAATCATCTTCCCGATAGAAAAAAAAGTCTATATCACCGGGCGGCCTACGTTTTGGATTGGGATAACACAAAGCATTACCATGCCCTTTCAGCAAAACAAACGAAATTCCCATTTTTTCATAAACATCGGATAATTCTTTTAAAACCTGAGTGTTACGAACATTCAGTTGTTCAATAGCATCCGCATGAAAAAATAATTTATAAACCGTTTTTTTTTCGGGACGCATTAATTCCGGCAACGTCAACACTCCGTCATAGAGTAAGGCAGTAACTTTATGCGATTCAGCATAACTCAAAATTTCTTCCCAAACCGAAGAATCGATATCCCGAAACAAACTCTCATCCGCAGGTTTGTTCCAAATTGCAGAACGAATTAATTCAAAAAAAAGAGAAACATTCGGTTCATTCATACAATACGCCTGCTTGTAACAGCTTATCAGCTAATGCTTGAGCATCGGCTATAGCCTGAACTTTAGTAATCCCGTATCGCCCAGTTAATTTATTTGCCCAGTCCTCAACGGTGAAATCACTATTTAAACTTTCTTTAATTAAGTATTCGGCAGATTTATTTAGCGATATAACCCGAGTATAATTCATACTTTCGCCATCATTGGAAACCAAGATTGTATCTTCGGCAATTTGCTTGATTTTAATATTCTCCTTTATTTTCACACGATAATATTTTAATTTTTAACACCAAAGTCGTATGGAACTCGCATATTATCATCATCTTGTGTGTAACTGATTTACATGCTCGTTTCATACGATTTCTTTTTCAAGTTGAAACAAACATTGTAATTAAATTTTATGTCTATCCGCAAAACATCCTAATCAATTCTCGTCAAAAAGAGCGAACAAGTTCGAGCGGCCATGTCCCTTTT
>MVZJ01000108.1 GCA_002069095.1 Bacteroidetes bacterium ADurb.BinA174
TTCAGAAAAAGTGGCGTCTGCTCAAAAAACTGACCAAGGAAGAATTTCGGAGTTATGCTTTCATTGGCTTGCTGAATCCTGCATTTTATTACCTGATTCTTTTTAAATCGTATGATTTGCTTCCGGCGCAGATTGCACAACCCATTAATTTTTTTTGGCCTATTTTGTTGACAATTTTATTGGCCGTTATAGAAAAGGAAAGAATTCCCGCATTTAAATTTATCGGGATGGTGATTTCGTTTGGCGGTGTGGTACTGATTTCTGTCGGGCCGGAAAGCATTGCCGGCGTTCAATTATCGAAAGTGGGAATTTTACTAGCTTTTTTCAGCGCCTTTTTGTGGGCTACTTTTTGGATAGTGAACCGAAGAAATAAAAATATAGATGGAGTTTTAGGCTTATTTCTGAGTTTTACGTTCGGATCTCTCTATTTATTACTTGGCTCTCTTTTTGTTCCGGTGAGCTTGAATTCTTTGCCGGGGCTTTTATCCAGTATTTATGCAGGAATGTTTGAAATGGCTGTGCCGTTTATCTTTTTCAGGTTAGCGTTGCAGAAAACAACCAATCCTGCTCTTGCCAATCAGTTGTGTCTTTTGTCCCCTTTTATTTCTCTTTTTATAATACATCTTGTGTTGGGAGAGACCATTTATTTTACTACTTATATCGGCCTATTTTTAATAATTTTCGGCATTTTGTTGAATGAGTTTTTAAGCAAGCGAAAAATAGTGACGATTTAAAACAATCACGGAGCGCACATTGTGTCGCTCCGTGAGTTTATTGAATATTTTTCTTATTTTATCCAAAGTCGTCAAACATAATCATTTCAGGTGAAACACCAAGATTATCTAACATGTTCTTAACGGCATTTGCCATGGGACCGGGTCCGCACATGTAGTATTCGATATCTTCGGGAGTTTCGTGGTCTTTCAAGTAAGTTTCGTAAATTACTTGATGAACAAACCCCGGAGTATATTTCACGCCAGCTGCATCTGCTGCAGGATCGGGACGGTCTAATGCTAAATGGAATGAGAAATTGGGGAATTCACGCTCTAATTCATAGAAATCTTCTAAATAGAATGCTTCCATCAATGCACGTGCACCGTAGAAGTACGACATTTTGCGGTCGGTAGTTTTCAATGTTTTCGTCAAGTGCATAATTTGTGCACGCAACGGAGCCATACCTGCACCACCGCCAACCCAAAGCATTTCGCGTTTGCTGTCGTAAATCGGGTGGAATTCTCCGTAAGGACCAGACATAGTCACTTTATCGCCCGGCTTCAAGTTGAAGATGTACGACGAAACGATTCCAGGTTTCACGTTCATCCATGTATTTTTAGCTCTATCGAACGGTGGTGTAGCAACACGAACGTTCAATGTTATAATATTTCCTTCTGCAGGATAATTTGCCATAGAGTATGCACGAACTGTATCTTCGTCGTTTTTCACACTTAAATCCCATAGCTTGAATTTGTCCCATTCAGGTTTAAATTGCTCATCAATATCGAAATCGGTATATTTCAACTCATATTTCGGAACTTTAATCTGGCTGTAGGAACCCGGTTCGAAGTCCATATGTTCTCCTTCTGGCAAACGCACCACAAACTCTTTGATAAACGTTGCCACGTTGTTGTTCGAAACCACTTCGCATTCCCACTCTTTTACACCAAACACCTCTTCCGGAACTTTTATCGACATATCTTCTTTCACTTTCACCTGACAGCTCAAACGCCAATTAGCTAACTGCTCTTTGCGCGTGAAATGTCCTTTTTCGGTTTGCAGAATTTCGCCGCCTCCTTCTAATACTTGGCAACGACATTGTCCGCATGTTCCACCACCACCACAAGCAGATGAAAGAAATATATTCCCGCTTTGAAGAGAATTTAGCAGCGTTCCTCCCATTGATGAGGAAAGCTCTTTTTCATTGTTAACCGTAATTGTAACATTTCCCGAAGGCATTAACTTGGCTTTGGCTACAAGAATCATAATCACCAAAACAAGAATAATCAACAAGAAAGCTACCACACTGGTAACAATTGCTATTCCGGCTGAACTCATTAACAACACACTCATTTATATATACTGTTTATTTGTTTTACGATTTACTTATTTACTCAGATATTTTCGGATTAAATATTTATTCCCGAAAAACTCATGAAACCTATTGCCATAAGAGCAGTAATAATAAAGGTAATACCCAATCCTTTTAACGGCTTCGGTACGTTAGAATATTCTAACTTCTCTCTTATTGCTGCCATACCAACAATTGCTAACAGCCAACCTATTCCCGAGCCGAAAGCATAAGCGGTAGCCATTCCGATATTTGCAAATTCGCGTTGTTGCATAAACAGAGAACCTCCAAGAATAGCACAGTTTACAGCGATAAGCGGCAAGAAAATACCTAACGAGTTATAGAGAGCAGGACTAAATCTTTCAACCACCATCTCTACCAACTGGGTAAACGACGCTACCACAGCGATAAAAACAAGTAAGCTGAAAACACTTAAATCCACATCGGCAAATTGCGGTCCTAACCAAGCCAATGCTCCATCTTTTAACATGTAGTTTTCGAGCAAATAGTTAATGGGCAGTGTAAGTACCAACACGAACGTAACAGCCACACCCAAGCCTAATGCCGTTTTCACATCTTTCGATACAGCGAGGAATGAACACATACCCAAGAAGTATGCGAAAATCATATTGTCTACAAATATCGAACGTATGATAAGATTTATAGCATCCATATATTATATTATTTTTTCTGATTCAATTGTTAAACTAAATGCGACACGATGTTATGCCTCTTCCTGTAATTCCTTATTTTTGGTTCTGTGAATCCAAATGATAATTGCCACTAGAATTAATGCCATTGGAGCAAGCATCATAAAGCCGTTGTTTTCGTATCCCATATCATAAAACGATTGGGGAATTATTTTATGTCCGAACAATGTCCCGGAACCAAATATTTCTCTTACAAAACCAACTGCCACCAATATCCATCCATATCCTATACCGTTTCCTATTCCGTCTAAGAAAGACGCCCAAGGGCCGTTTCCAAGTGCAAACGCTTCCAAACGTCCCATCAAAATACAGTTAGTAACAATCAACCCCACATAAACCGAAAGTTGCTTATTCACATCGTAAGCATACGCTTTAAGCACTTCACTTACGATGGTTACTAACGCGGCAACCACAACCAATTGTACAATAATACGAATACGGTTTGGAATGGTTTTGCGAAGTAGCGAAATAACAACGTTTCCTAACGCGGTTACGACTGTTACGGCAATAGCCATTACAATTGCCGGTTCCAATTTGGATGTTACAGCTAACGCCGAACAAATTCCAAGCACCTGAACAATAACCGGATTATTTTTATTCAGCGGTCCTAAGAGCGCCTCTTTTGTTTTACCTGATAATAATGCCATGTGTAAATATTTTTTATTTCCGATTATTGATTATCGGAATGTAAATTCATTAAAAAACTGTCGTATTTTTTAACGCTGTTAAAAAGCATATTGTCAACACCCTTACTGGTAATTGTTCCACCCGAAATTCCATCAACGTAATCTCTGTCGGAAACTGATTGACCGGGTTTTACTACTGCAATCGATTTGAATTCGTTGTTTTTAATCAACTCTTTTCCGATAAATTGATTCCTAAATTCAGGTTCTACAATTTCAGCCCCAAGTCCGGGTGTTTCTCCCGCGTTTCCAAATTCCGCGCCATAAACGGTGCTACCGTCAGATTCTATGGCAAGGTATCCCCAAATAGCGCCCCACAATCCGGCACCATTCATAGACAAAATGTATTTTTTACTCCCATCGATTTCTGCTTCGAAAACAGGAACTCCTTTGGCGGCTTCTTCTCCCGAAAAAGCAGGATCTTCAGGGGTTATTCCCTCTGTTCCTTCTACTTTTTGTCCATCAGCAATAAGGTAAGCGTTTTTTATCAATTCGTTATATTGTTGTTCCGCAACGTTAGCCTCGGCATCAATATTGAGCGAACGCAATATTTGCTGCATTTTATCGATATTTTCATTTCTTACCTGTTGGGGTTTCAATCCCATATGAGTGAGAGCCAATCCCAAGGCAACAATGATTACCATTACCGATGCATATATGATGGTATATCCACTTTTTTCTCTATTAGCCATTGTGTACTTTCCTTTCTAAATTATTGTTCCGTTTTTACTGCTGACGCCCTTTTCATTCTACGTTTGATATTGGCATCCACAACATAGAAATCGATAAGTGGTGCGAAAGCGTTCATAAGTAATATCGCCAGCATCATTCCTTCAGGATATCCCGGGTTGAACACGCGAATAGTTATCGCCATTATCCCGATAAGGAAACCATATATCCATTGTCCTTTCAAGGTTCGAGCCGATGTTACGGGATCGGTTGCCATAAATACTGCTCCGAATGCAAAACCACCTAATAGGAAATGGTAATAAACCGGCATTCCCATCAAAGCATTTTGTGCGAAAGCATTTACTAGAAGCGCACCTACGCCACCACCGATAAATACTGAAAGCATTGTTCTCCAGCTTCCAACTCCGGTAGCAATAAGAATTACGGCACCAATTAAAATGGCAATCGTGGAAACTTCACCTACCGAACCGGGAATAAATCCCCAAAACATATCTGCTATCGATAGCGATTGTCCGGTAATTCCATGAAAAGTAAATTCTCCAAAACTGGCGGCATCGGTTGTTGCGATTTGACCAAGAGGTGTCGCTCCCGAAAATCCGTCCACAACATTTCCTCCGCCCATTCCAAACGAGGCGCGAGTGCGAACCCAAACTTCGGCACCCGACATTTTGCTCGGATATGAGAAGAATAAAAATGCACGGGCGATTAACGCCACATTAAATATATTGTAACCTGTTCCGCCGAATACCTCTTTTGCAAATACAACGGCGAATGCAGTAGCAACAGCAATCATCCATAGAGGTGTATCGATGGGAAGAATCATTGGGATTAACATACCCGACACCAAAAAGCCTTCGGCAACCTCTTCTTTCTTTACTTGTGCTACGGCAAATTCAATACCCAATCCTACCACGTAGGAAACTATGATTTGCGGCAACAGTGCCAACAGACCGTAGAAAAACTTGGTTAACCAACCCGCTTCAACGCCTATAGACATATAATGTTGCAAACCCACATTGTACATACCTAGCAACAACGCCGGAATAAGTGCGATAATAACAATTATCATCGTACGTTTCGAGTCGCGTGCGTCGTGAATATGTACTCCCGATTTCGACGTGGTGTTAGGCACGAAAAGGAATGTTTCAAAAGCATCGTAAGTAGAATAGAGCCAATGCAATTTACCGCCTTCCTCGAAATTCGGTTTTATCTTATCCAGATATTTTCTTAACGCTTTCAAAATTCTCTGTTTTTTATGTGTTTATTATTCTGTTTATTCGAAAATCTTGTATAAACCTAAATCTATACTGAATTATTCCATCTCTTTACGAAGCAAATCTAATCCTGTGCGAACAATACGTTGCAATTCCAACTTAGATGTGTCCACAAATTCGCATAAAGCAAAATCTTCCGGTGCTACTTCATAAATTCCCAACTGTTCCATTTTATCGATATTGAACGCGATAATTGATTTTATCAGTTGTTCCGGGAAAATATCCATCGGGAAAACTTTATCATACTCGTTAGCAACGATAATTGCACGAGGACCGCCCAACATGCGAGCATCTAAGCGATATTTCTTCTTTGTAGGCAAATAGGTACAGCCTGCGCTGTATCTTTTTGTGCCAAGAGATGCCCATCCCAACAATTCATGCACATCGTCGCCTTCGGGGATAACCGTGATTTGAGTATCGAGTGCTCTAAGTACGCCGTCAGCCTCAATCTTAGTTCCGGTCAATACATTTCCGCTGATGTAGCGTAACGAAATACCTTCAGTAACATTGTTACGGAAAATAGAAGCCAACTCCGTTCCGATAAGCATTTTGTAGAAACCTTTCTCTTTTACTTCGGAGCCTGTAAGTGCTACAACTCTTGTCATATCCACAATACCTTTGTTCAGTAAACGTCCGATTAAGGCAACGTTCACGGCATTGATAGTCCAAACGGTTTCACCACTGTTTACAGGTTTGATGTGATTGATGTGTACGCCCACATTTCCTGCCGGATGCGGACCATCGAATTCTGTAATTACTACATTTTTTGCTTCCCGCAAACCTTTGTTTGTTGTTTTTGGACTGATTGACAAGTAAACTTTTCCTTCGGTAAGTTTCGCCAACGCATCAAAACCTGTTTGCAAGTCAGCCTCATCTCCTTGAAGAATGAAGTTGTAAGATGGTGCAAGTGGAGCCGTGTCAAAACCGGTAACGAAAATATCGCGCGGTTCTTTTGCGGGATTTGCCACCACATCGTAAGGACGCTGTTTAATAAATGCCCATAATCCGGAAGATAGCAGTAAATTTTTCAAATCATCTTTCGATAACTTGCTTACTGTTTTTTTTCCAAAATCTTCATACTGATTTTCTTTATCGGCTTTTATGGCAACGTGAAGAATGCGTCGTTTCGCGCCTCGTTCTACAGCCGTAACCGTTCCGCTAACGGGCGAAACAAATTTAATTTCAGGATTGTCTTTGTCAAAAAACAATGCTGTTCCGGCTTTTACGGTATCGTTTACCTTTACCGCCAATCGAGGAGTGATTCCATGAAAATCCTCAGGACAAACTTTTACATATTCACTCACTACTGTTCCCCGAAGTGTCTCTTCGGCTTTACCCAATAGCGGAATTTGCAGTCCTTTTTTAATTTTAATTCGATTAGCCATATTTAAACATTAAAAAAATAGTTGTTTTTTGGGGATAAATAGCTATCGTTCAGAGTACAATAAGTTAAGCTGTGAAGATGAATAGCGATTTTCCTATATAGGGCGCAAAGTTAAGAGATTTAAATTCAAAAAAGAAAAAATAGTGAAAAAAATATTTATTATCCAAACCCATGGGTTGGTTTAGAGTTAGAGTTAAAGAGCAAAGAACAAAGAGCAAAGAGCAAAGAGCAAAGAGCAAAGAACAAAGAGCAAAGAACAAAGAGCAAAGAACCCGTAACTGTTATCAGTAAAGTCCTCCGTGTTACTCTGTGAATAACACTGTGAAACTCTGTGTAACAATCCA
>MVZJ01000109.1 GCA_002069095.1 Bacteroidetes bacterium ADurb.BinA174
AGAATGAACATAACACATCTAAAAATATCAGGTCAACTTAATAGTAGCGATTTTGATGTTTTAGATGATATGTGTACTTCCTGGGGAGAATTTGATGAATATGATAATTTCATAATAGATGATGAAACATCGCCATCTTTAATAGATTTAGACTTGGGAGAATCTATACTGATTGATAGTAAAATATTGGGAGAGTTCACTTATTACTCAAAATTAGAGCGATTTGTTTTCCCTAAAAATACTCAGAAAATATGCGATTCAAATGTTTTTGAAAATTCTTTTTTTCTTGAAACCGTTGAGTTTTCTGAAAACTTAAAAGTAGTTGGCTATTGTGCATTCGCAAATTGCATAAGATTAACAGAAATAAGATTTCCAAATTCATTAAAAGAAATTGGATGTTTTGCATTTAGCGGATGTGACTCATTGAAAAGTGTAGAAATACCTTCAAAAGTCTCATTTATTGGCTGCTCATCATTTGGGAGTTGCCCAAAATTAGAAGAATTTATAGTACACAAAGAAAATCAATGTTTTACGACAATAGATGGCGTGTTATTCAATAAAGAAAAAACTAAACTAGTTGCTTTTCCTTGTGGCTACAAACATAAACACTACACTGTGCCTGAAAGCGTTACGGTAATAGGTGAAGGTGCATTTGCAGGGGCAAATATTGAAACCATAAAACTACCGTCATCATTACAAACAATAGAGGGATGGGCTTTTCAATCGTGCCAAAACATTAAATCCATAGTCATTCCTGACTCTGTTATAGAAATTGGAGAGTTGGCTTTTAGATTTTGCTCAAATTTAAGTGAAATCACACTATCTGAAAATTTATCAATCCTTAAACGTCAAACTTTTAGTAGTTGTAGTAAATTAAAAGAGTTAACAATTCCTTCGTCTGTAAAGAAAATTGAAGAAGTAGCACTTGGATGGACTGATAATTTAGAGAGATTGACCTTAAACGAAGGTTTAGAGGAAATAGCTGATTACTTCAAATTTACCAAGATAAAAAAACTCTATATCCCTTCAACAGTAAAAAAAATAGAATCAGGTTTAGCAATATTTTCCCATACAGAATTTAACAATATTGAATTTGAAGTAAACGAAAACAATCCATATTTCACATCAATTTCCGGTTCCCTATACAATAAATCAAAAACAAAGCTAATAAGCATATTTCCAACTGATTCAAAAGTGTTTATTGTACCAAAAGGCACAAGAATAATAGAAGATTTTGTTTTCAGAAATCAAAATCTAGAAAAAATTATTCTACCCAATACGATTGTAACAATCAAACATAGATGTTTTGAAAATTGCCGTAATATGAAAGAGATAACTTTGCCAAAATCACTTCAAAGAATTGATTTTAGAGCATTTGATGAGTGTGTCAATTTAGAAAAAATCAAAATTGAAGCAACAACACCGCCAAAAATAACCAATCCTTCAGCAAGTTGTTGGAAATTTGCAGGGGATGCAAAAAAGGTGATATTATATGTCCCAAAGCAGAGTTTAAAAGAATATAGAAAAGCTTTTGGATGGAAAGATATCAAGAAAATAAAAGCATTAAATGATAACTGAAAAAATGATAACAAACCAAATCCTACACCTTGCGTAGAAAAAAACCACTTATTCTTCGCATATTTTGCGAAGATTATTATTGTTATTCTACGCAAAGAATATATATTTACATTTTCAAAAACGAAACAACCATTATGCAAAAAAACATCCCATTTATCCTATTGCTCTCGTTTGCAAGCACAATCTGTGCTCAGCAAGATAAGCAATTCACATTAGACGAATTAATTCCGGGTGGAAAAGAGTTTTACAAATATTATCCGCGAACAGCGGAACAGTTTTATTGGCAGGGCGATAGCTTGTTGCAAGTAAATGGCGATTCGGTATTTTATGTAGAAAAGCCTTTTTCATCGCGAAATAAAGAGTTTCTTTTTAGTCGCAGTGCGGATGAAGAGCGAGTAAATCAATTGTTCGACAGCGAAAGCTACAATATGCCGTTTACAGCTTTCAATAAAGAGAACAATCTTTTTATAAAAGACAAAAACGGAAACGAAATCGCCATTTCCGATGAAAAAGAGAAAGGAATTGTTTACGGGAAAGCTGTTCACAGAGATGAATTTGGAATAGATGGAGGTGTTTTTTGGTCGCCAAACGGAAAAAAGTTGGCGTTTTACCGAATGGACGAAACAATGGTTACCGACTACCCGATTGTTGATGTTTCTACACGCATCGCCACCGAAAAAAGCATCAAATACCCGATGGCGGGCGAACAGAGCCACGAAGTAACTATCGGTGTGTACGACACCGAAACGGAAAAAACGAATTATCTGAAAACTGGAGAGCCGAAAGATAGGTATTTCACCAACGTGGCATGGAGTCCCGATGGAAGTTATATTTACGTTGCCGAACTTAATCGGGAGCAAAACCATATGAAACTCAATCGTTACGACGCTTTATCGGGCGAATTGGACAAAACGCTTTTCGAAGAGACTCATCCGAAATATGTAGAACCGCAAAATCCGGTTTTGTTTGTAAAAAACAACGATAATCAATTTATTTGGCAAAGTCAACGAGACGGATACAATCATCTTTATCTGTACGACACATCGGGCAAATTGGTTAAACAGCTCACAAAAGGAGATTGGGAAGTAACAGGCATACTCGGTTTCGATGAAAAAGGCAAAACAATCTATTTCGTTTCCACCAATCCCACACCGATGGATAGACATATCTATTCCGTTGATTTAAAAAGCGGAAAAATGGAACGTCACACTTCTGCATCGGGAGTACATTCGGGAATGCTTAGTAAATCGGGACGATATATTATCAACCAATATTCCGCTCACGACAACCCGGGAAAAATAGAGCTTATCGACACTCGAAACGAAAAAACCGTTACATTAGCATCAGCAAAAAATCCGTTCGAAGGTTACAATATTCCTACAATAGAAACGGGAACAATAAAAGCGACTGACAATCAAACCGATTTGCATTATCGAATGATAAAACCTGCCAACTTCGACAGCACGAAAAAACATCCTGTTGCCGTGTATGTTTACGGCGGACCGCACTCGCAAATGGTGCAAAATCGTTGGCAATACGGATTGCGCGGTTGGGAGTTATATATGGCGCAAAAAGGATATATCGTTTTCGTGATGGATAATCGTGGCACATCGTACAGAGGAGCCGATTTTGAGAATGTTATTCACAGACAAGTGGGTGTGGAAGAGGCAAAAGACCAAATGCGCGGAGTGGAGTTTTTGAAATCGTTGCCATACGTTGATGCCGACAGAATGGGTATTCACGGTTGGAGTTACGGCGGATTTATGACAATAACAATGCTGCTCAACTATCCCGATGTTTTCAAAGTTGGTGTTGCAGGCGGTCCGGTTATTGATTGGAAATATTACGAAGTGATGTATGGCGAGCGATATATGGACACGCTGCAAGAAAATCCAAACGGTTATAAAGAGACAAGTTTACTAAACAAAGCCGACAAACTTAAATCTCGCTTGCTAATTATTCAAGGCGATGAAGACCCTGTAGTTCTTATGCAGCATAGTTTGCAGTTTTTAAAAGCGTGTATCGATGCAGGAACGCATCCCGATTTCTTTATCTATCCGGGACATGAGCACAATATGATGGGAGTTGACCGTGTGCACTTGCACGAACATATTACAAGATATTTTGATGATTTTTGCAGATAAGACAAAATTTCTATTGCTTTATTATAGCAGGATTTCGACGTACAAGTTCGGAAACCAAATCATCAACATCTTTTTCCGATAAACATATCGTCCAACTTCCTCTCAGTTGCTCTCGATAATAGACGATTGTCAACTTGTTTTTATTCTTAGCATCTTGCTGGTAAGAAGTAATTTGCTGTACAGAAATAGGCTTTTGCCATTTGTTTTTTATATATTGACGATATTCCAATATATCGTCATCATGTAATCTTACATCTTTTGGCTGTATCAAAAACAGAATAACGAACAACGGCAATTGAAAAAGAAGAACCTCCGGACTTCTATTTTTGCCAACATGATACCAAATTAAAAAAGCAAGAAGCAAAGCAAGTATTACAGCAATAAATACTTTTTCGTTACGCGGATCATAAATTTTGTATTTTCTCATAACAGTAAATTTTAAAACTCAAAGATAACTATTTTCCCATATCCTCCAATCCACCTATTTAGGAATTAATTCTCAAATCGTAAATCCAAAATCGCAAATTGTAAGTATCTTTGCAGACAGTATGCAATATAACTTGTTTTCATCGGATAAATTTACGTTTTTTAGTCTCAGTAGCGGAAGTTGCGGCAATAGTTACTATTTGGGCAACCACCACTACGGGATGCTTATCGATGCCGGATTGGGGCCGCGTGTTATCAAAAAAAGATTGGCTGTACATGGAATCGATTACTCCCATATTCACGCTATTCTTGTTACGCACGACCATTTCGACCATATAAAATCGGCAGCATATCTGGCTGAAAAGTTGAATATTCCCGTTTATGCCACAGAAGAAGTGCATAAGGGAATCCGTAGTTGTCCGCTTATTAAAAATTCCATTGTCAAGCCGAACAAACGTGTTATAGAAAAACATAAATCGTTCCAAATCAAAGATTTCAGAATCACACCGTTCGATGTTCCACACGACAGCAACGATAACGTGGGGTATTTTTTTGAATTCAGCAACCATAAAATGACATTGGCAACCGACGTAGGCACAATTAGTAATGAAGTAGCGCATTACATCGGCAAAGCCAACCACTTGATTATCGAAAGTAATTACGACGAAGATTTGTTACATAACGGACGTTATCCGTATTTTCTCAAACAACGCATAAGCAGCGGAATGGGGCATTTGAGCAATCGGGAAATAGCTGAATTTATTGCAAATAACTACACACCGCATCTGCGTAATATTTGGCTTTGCCATTTGAGTGGCGACAATAATAATCCCGAGTTGGCGTATGAAACAATGAAGGCCGAACTTGAAAAAAAAGATATAATAGTTGGCGAAGACGTTAATTTAGACGTTTTTCGACGAAATGTTTTATCGGAAAAAATAAATTTATAATCATGAACCTCGCACCCATACTCCTTTTTACATACAACCGCCCTTCACACACACGTCAAACGTTAGAAGCGTTGCTCAACAACAAGCTAGCAAAAGAAAGCGAACTGTTTATCTTTTCCGATGGATATAAAAACGATAACGATAAAGAAAACGTATTGAAAGTACGAAACATAATTCATTCTATAGAGGGTTTTAAGCAGGTACACATTATTGAAAATGCTTACAATTTTGGACTGGCAAAAAACATCATCGAAGGGGTTACGCAAGTAATTGACAAATACGGAAAAATGATTGCATTGGAAGATGATTTGATTACATCGCCATACTTCCTTACCTTTATGAATGAAGCGTTGGAAAAATTCGAAAACGAAGAAAAAATAGGTCACGTTCACGCTTTCTGTTATTCTAACTTACAACTTCCTGATGTTTTTCTTATAAAATGGGCAGGCAGCTTAGGTTGGGGAACATGGAAAAGAGCTTGGAGATTCTTTAATCCGGATGGACAAGCCCTATTAAATGAGTTGAAAAAGCGAAACTTAACCAAAAAATTCGATTTCAACGGAAGTTATCCATATACTCGGATGTTACGCAGGCAAATTGCAGGGATTAATAATTCATGGGCAATTCGTTGGAATGCTTCGCTTTTTTTGAACGATATGCTTTCAGTAAATGCCGGGAAATCACTTATCCTTAATATCGGATTTGATGGTTCAGGAGAAAATAGTGGTTCACAAGACATTTACAAGACATTATTGCATAATGGCATTTTATCGACAGATCTTGGCAGTATTGAAGAAAATATGGAGGCACGTGCTGAATTTCAACGATTTTATCGTAAAACTCATTCATTTTGGGCGAAAGTCCGTCGTCGCATTCAACGTCATTTGAAAATTTAATAATGCTATGAAAATCCTTATCGTCAACACATCCGATATTCACGGTGGAGCAGCAATTGCCGCTTTCCGACTAATGAACGCGCTTAATGCCAACGGCGAAAGTGCAAAAATGTTGGTGCGAGATAAGTTTTCGGACAATGAGAACGTGATTCAAGTTGGCGGTAAATTGAAAAACAAGTTCAATTTTTATCTTGAACGCGGACAGATTTATCTTAAAAATCGATTTTCACGCGAAAACCTTTTCGATGTTTCCATTGCCAACACAGGTGTTTCCATAACTCAATTGCCGGAATTTAAAGAAGCCGACGTTATTCATCTGCATTGGATTAATCAAGGGATGTTGTCGATTGACGAAATCGGCAAAATTCTTGCTTCGGGCAAAAAAATAGTGTGGACAATGCACGATATGTGGGCTTTTACCGGAATTTGTCATCACGCGGGAACGTGCAAAAGATTCGAACAAGGATGTGGCTCGTGTCCTTATCTGATTTCAGCATCGGAAAATGATTTATCGAAGCAGACTTTTCAAGAAAAACAAAAAGCCTATGCCAAAGGCAAAATAACATTTGTTGCTTGCAGTAACTGGTTGAAAGAGTTAGCAAAAAAAAGTCCGCTCACTCGTGGTCACTCGGTTATTTCCATTGCAAACCCGATTGATACAAAAAAATATTACCCGAAAGATAAAAATCAAATTCGCGAAAGACTTCATCTGCCAGCCGATAAAAAAATCGTGCTTTTCGCTGCCGTAAAAGCTTCCGACCCACGTAAAGGAATTGATTATCTGGTTGAAGCAAGTCGAATAATGGCACAACATCCCAACGAAATTCTTTTTCTTATTGCCGGAAATCACGGCGAAGAAATAAAGAAACAACTTGCGCTCCCCGCTCGAAGCTTGGGCTACGTATCATCCAATGAAATGGCTGAGATTTACAACGCTTGCGACCTGTTTGTAACTCCTTCATTACAAGAAAACTTGCCTAATACAATTATGGAAGCGATGGCTTGCGGAACGCCTTGTGTCGGATTCAATATCGGCGG
>MVZJ01000110.1 GCA_002069095.1 Bacteroidetes bacterium ADurb.BinA174
TTTCCATACGGAAATATCTCCGGTTTCACGCCAATAGATGTAGGCTAACGACGATTTAGTGCCGGCGCCGTCGGCATGCATGATATTGCAGTATTCGGGGTCGTTGCCCAAGTAATCGGGAATGATTTTGCAAAATGCTTTCGGAAAAATTCCTTTATCAATATTTTTAATGGCGTTATGAACGTCTTCTTTGCTTGCAGAAACGCCGCGCCGGCTGTATCGTTGATCTTTCATGAAAATTTATTTTGTTGCGTGCAAAGATAATATTTTTCAGCCATTAAATAATAAGAATTACGAGGCCAAATAAATGATTCCGGAAAAGAAACTTATATTTTCCTATAATTACTATTATGTTTAATAATGATTTTAAACCCAAACCCTAATTTTTTCAGATTACCTAATTTTTCAGAGTTTGGGGTTAAACATAACTCCTATCACGGCTGTTTGAGGAATAAAAAAGTGGCATCGAAATCCGATGCCACTTTCGTGTTGTTTTGTTGTGTTATCAAAAATTACAACCCCAATTCTGTTTCAACTTCTTTCAATTGTGCCGATTTGTCAACACCTTTTGTGCTTAAATTGTAATAAACATTTCTCAACAACATCAATGAACCATTAAGCTCAGTGGAATCAGCATTCCGAGCTCTCATCAGACTGTTTTGCTTTTCAAGAAGCGGCATCGCCTTTTGATAAAGATCTACAATTTGTTTGTCACTTTCTAATTGTTGTTGTCTATTGCTTGACACACTCGCTTTTTCATTAATTTCTTGTGCCTGTACAATATAGTGTCTTGCAAGAGATTCTAATGCTCTTTCACAGTTGGGATCTTGTGCTAATGCTTTGTTGTATTCAACTTCTGCTCCAGCCATATCTCCTTTGTCAGCCAATAATGCTCCTTTTACACTGTTTAAATCACATGCATTGGAAGGATCGTTTAAAATGGCTTGATCCAAATACTCCATTGCTTTTTGATTGTCACCCTGACGAATGAAAACGTTTACCAGATTAGGAATGAAATATTTGCTTTGCGGAAATTTTTCAGCTCCTAAATAAAGAGTTTCCAGATATTTAGCCGTATCACCTTGTTGTATGTGTTCACTGGCTATAAGTTCATAAATATCGCTTTCCTGATAGGCACTGTTTTCAATAAAAGGCTCATTAGCAGCTCTTTGTAGCATAGCTAACGCTCTCTTGTGATCTTGTGCTTGAATAGCGGTGATAATGGCATAATACTTAATAGTTTGGAAAGTACTGTCAATTAAGAAAGCGTCCTTTTGACCTGCGTACATAGGTAATGAAGGAATATTCCAGTATATTTCGAAGAAATCGGCAGCGTTGGAATATTGTTGTTGGTCGTTATAATCCCTGCAATGTCTTTTCTGAACTTGTTTCTTACTTTGCCCTTTGCATCCGGCAATTCGCCTAATGAATCGGCTTTCAGATACGGTTGGTAAGATTCGAGTAAACCGTCATACATAACTTTGTCATTGGCTTGTTTACCAAGCATTTGACTTGTTCTTTCGTTGTCAAAAGCCTTGTTGCCGATATCTCCAAAAACTTTCCATGTTTCGGGATCGTTTGCCGTTTCGGCATTTGTAGTGGCTTGTTTAATCAAAGTACGTGCTTCATTTAGGTCGTTGCTTCCCAAAGATCTTTTGGCATCTCTTAAAGCCGATTTTTGCGCAAATACGGAACTTGCAGCAAAAATAACTGTCATAGTAAGGAAAAATAATTTTTTCATTTTATTCATCGTTTTAAGTTAAGTATTGTTGTTTTCCTAATTGTTTTTTAAATTTCTATCGATTTATTTGACTGCAAAAATACAAAAAGTTTAAAATATATAACAACTATTCGTCGGTTTCTTCCACTATATTTTCCTCCTCATCAATATCTTCGGGTAAAGCTATTTCCACATCATCTATTTCTTCTTCTGAGTTTACCTTACAAACCGAAGCAATTTCGTCGTTTCTTTTTTCCAAATTAATGAGCCGAACTCCCTGAGTAGCACGTCCCATTATGCGAATATCGGAAATTTTCATGCGAATTGTTATACCAGACTTGTTAATAATCATTAAATCGTTGTCATCTGTAACACTTTTGATTGCAACTAACTTACCTGTTTTCTCTGTAATGTTCAAAGTTTTAACACCTTTACCACCTCTTCGAGTAATTCGATATACGGGCTCTCCATCTTCATCATTTAAATAAGTACGTTTACCGTAGCCTTGTTCCGAAACAACCAGTATGGTATCTTCCGAATCTCTGTCCATGCAGATCATACCAACAACCGCATCTTCTCCATCATCATCTAATCTCATTCCTATAACTCCGGCAGCTGTACGTCCCATTGCTCTCACATCTTGTTCGGTAAATCTAATTGCCCTACCGTTTCTATTAGCTAAAATTATATCTTTATTTTTACTTATCAATCTTACTCCAATTACCTCATCATCATCGCGTAACGTTATAGCGATAATACCATTTTGGCGAGGACGTGAGTAAGCTTCGAGGAATGTTTTTTTAACCGTTCCTTGACGAGTACAGAAAATCAAACAATGGTTATTGATATAATCTTCATCCTCAAGTGTTCTTACTCTTACAAAAGCGGTTACCGAATCGTCAGAATCGATATTGAGCAAGTTTTGGATAGCACGCCCTTTGGAGTTTTTCGTTCCTTCAGGAATTTCATATACCCTTAACCAATAACATTTTCCTTTTTGGGTAAAGAAAAGCATATAATTATGGTTAGTTGCCGGATAGATGTATTCTACGAAATCTTCGTCTCTTGTTTCCGAGCCTTTGGCCCCTACTCCACCTCGGTTTTGTGTACGGAAATCCGTTAGCGGAGTACGTTTAATGTATCCGAAGTGAGAAATGGTAATGATCATTTCGTCGTCGGAATAAAAATCTTCGGGATTCATTTCTTCCGAAGCAAAAATGATTTCTGAACGACGTTTGTCACCAAATTTATCACGAACTTCAATTAATTCGTCTTTGATAATCTGCATCCGGAGACTTTCGTTGTTCAAAATATCGTTTAAATGAGCAATTAATTTTTGAATTTCTTCAAATTCGGCGTGAAGTTTATCCTGTTCAAGCCCGGTAAGTTGTCTCAACCGCATTTCAACAATGGCACGCGCCTGAATATCAGATAATTCAAAACGTTCTATTAAACGTTGAATGGCTTCCTGCGGCGTGCTCGAACTGCGGATAATAGCAATCACTTCATCGATATTATCGGATGCAATAATCAGCCCTTCCAGAATATGTGCCCGTTCTTCCGCTTTACGAAGTTCGTATCTTGTACGCCGCACAACTACATCGTGACGATGCTCAACGAACAATTCGATCATCTGCTTCAGGTTAAGCATCTGGGGACGGCCCTTAACCAACGCAATGTTGTTCACGCTAAACGACGATTGCATGGCTGTAAGCTTATACAGTTTGTTGAGCACCACATTTGCGTTTGCATCGCGTTTGATGTCCACCACAATACGCATTCCCTGACGGTCTGACTCGTCATTAACGTTAGAAATTCCTTCAATTTTTTTATCGGCAACCAAATCGGCAATATGCTTGATCATTTCCGCCTTGTTCACTAAATAAGGAATTTCGGAAATGATTATCTTATCGTGGGTTTTTCCCGATTCAATTTCGGCTCTTCCGCGCATTACAATACGTCCCCTACCCGTCTCAAAAGCATCTATAACGCCTTTATAACCATAGATATAACCTCCGGTTGGAAAATCGGGAGCTTTGATGTAATGCATTAACCCTTCAATATCTATCTCTTTGTCATTTATATAAGCTACAATTCCATTTATTACTTCCGTTAAATTGTGCGGAGCCATATTAGTTGCCATTCCCACCGCAATACCCGATGCACCATTAATAAGCAGGTTGGGTATCCGTGTAGGTAAAACCGTGGGTTCTTGAAGTGTATCGTCGAAATTTAATTGAAAATCTACGGTTTCTTTATCGATATCGCGAAGCATTTCTTCGGCAAGTTTGTTCAACCTTGCTTCGGTATAACGCATCGCTGCGGGGCTATCGCCATCGACACTTCCCATGTTTCCCTGACCGTCAACCAGCGTGTAGCGCATGCTCCAGTCCTGTGCGAGACGCACCATGGCATTGTAAACCGATGAATCGCCGTGCGGGTGGTACTTACCAAGCACTTCCCCTACGATTCTAGCCGATTTTTTGTGTGGTTTGTCCGACGTATTTCCTAATTCGGACATCCCGAAAAGAATACGCCTGTGAACGGGTTTAAAACCATCGCGAACATCGGGTAATGCACGCGATACGATAACGGACATCGAATAATCGATGTACGCAGACTTCATTTCATCTTCAATGTTGATCTTAATGACTCTGTCTTCTTGGTCAATCATATTAAAATGTGATTTTTTTCTTCAGATATGTTTTGCATTTTACTGTAAAACAGATAGGTAATTATATTTTTGTTTTGTTTTAAAATAACGTACTAAGGTAAGGATTTTCCACGATTTAACAAAAGAAATTCACTTAAAAATCGTTCGTTTTGGGCTGTAATTAATGTTTTTTATTGTTTTTGCAGAATGAATTTTTTTACAAAAAAATAACCCGAAAAAAGTTGGATTTTCTTCGGGTCAAATCGTTTTGTTATTTTGATGTCAAGCACCTCTTCCGTGGCAATTTTTGAATTTTTTTCCGCTTCCGCAAGGACATGGATCGTTTCTTCCCACTTTCTTCTCCACGCGTACCGGTTCCAATTTTCGTTGTTCGGGTTGCCTTGGCGCTCCGTTGGACGATGTGGCTCTTTGCGCTTCGTCTTTTTGAGTGCGGTATTTGCTATAATCGGTTTTCTGTTCGGGGGCAGCCTGGCGAACATTATCGGAGTCCCGAATGGGGATTTGTCCGCGCATCAAAATAGAAACCGATTTGGAGTTGATATCGTTGACCATTAACTTGAAAAGGTTGAATGATTCGAGTTTGTATATCAGCAACGGGTCTTTTTGTTCGTAGCTTGCATTCTGTACCGATTGGCGCAGTTCATCCATCTCGCGGAGGTGTTCTTTCCAATCTTCGTCGATGGTATGGAGCAAAATCGATTTTTCAAACGATTTCACCAGCGCTTTCGAACCCGATTCGTACGCCTCTTTCAGATTGGTGGTAATGTTATACACTCTTTTTCCGTCGGAAATAGGAATAAGAATATTTTCATACATGGCACCTTGTTTTTCGTACACATCTTTAATAACCGGCTGTGCAATTTCCGCCAATCTATCGGTTTTGCGTTTGAACCCTGAAATAGCTTTTTCAACCACTTTTTCCGCTTGAGCGTCGGTTCTCATATCCTTCATTTCCTCTTCGGAGAAAGGTATTTCGACAGCCATCACACGGAAAAGATCAAATTTCATGTTTTCATAATCGTCTTCGTTGGCTTCCACCACATTTTTGGCGGTTTCCGAAATCATGTTGGCTACATCAATTTCAATACGTTCTCCCATTAATGCGTGACGACGGCGTTTGTAAATAAGTTCGCGCTGGGAGTTCATCACGTCGTCGTATTCCAGCAAACGTTTACGAATACCGAAGTTGTTTTCTTCCACCTTTTTCTGTGCATTTTCCACTGATTTGTTCAACATGTTGTGCTCCAACATATCGCCTTCTTTAAATCCCATTCTATCCATCAATCCAGCGATGCGCTCCGTAGCGAAAAGTCGCATTAAATCGTCTTCAAGCGACACGAAAAAAACCGATGAACCGGGGTCGCCCTGACGTCCGGCACGACCACGCAACTGCCTGTCAACACGGCGGCTTTCGTGTCGTTCCGTACCGATAATGGCCAATCCACCGGCGTCTTTCACCTCCGGTGTCAGTTTAATGTCTGTTCCACGACCGGCCATGTTGGTAGCAATAGTTACCATTCCGCGCTGTCCGGCGTTGGCAACGATTTCTGCTTCGCGCTGATGTAGCTTGGCGTTCAACACGTTGTGTTTTATTTTACGAAGCGTGAGCATTCTGCTCAACAATTCCGAAATTTCTACCGAAGTAGTACCCACTAAAACCGGGCGGCCTTTTGAAACGATACTTTCAATTTCTTCAATAATCGCCGTATATTTCTCGCGTTTGGTTTTGTAAATACGGTCGTTCATATCGTTTCGAACAATTGGCCGGTTGGTCGGAATTACCACCACGTCTAATTTGTAAATGTCCCAGAATTCACCTGCTTCGGTTTCGGCTGTACCGGTCATTCCAGCTAATTTGTTGTACATCCTGAAATAATTCTGCAACGTAATGGTAGCAAAAGTTTGCGTAGCAGCTTCCACTTTCACGCGCTCTTTAGCTTCGATAGCCTGGTGCAACCCGTCGGAATAACGGCGGCCTTCCATAATACGACCGGTTTGTTCGTCAACAATTTTAACTTTATTGTCGATAACCACGTATTCGTCATCTTTATCGAACAGGGTATAGGCTTTAAGAAGCTGGTTCACAGTGTGAACACGCTCCGATTTTATGGCGTAGTTCTGTAAAAGTTCATCTTTTTTAGCTGCTTTTTCTTCGTCGGTCAACGACAGATTATCGAGTTCGGCCAATTGCGAAGCAATATCGGGCAAAACAAAGAAATGCGGGTCGTCCGATTTTCCTGTCAGCAAATCAATACCTTTGTCTGTTAATTCAATACTGTTTTGTTTTTCGTCAATCACAAAATACAACGGATCGGTAACGATATGCATATTGCGCGACTGTTCCTGCATGTAAAATTCTTCGGTTTTCAGCATAGCGGCCTTCACGCCCTGTTCACTTAAAAATTTGATGAGCGGTTTGTATTTCGGCATTCCTTTGTATGAACGGAAAAGCAATAAAGTACCTTCTTCCTGCTCTTTTTTGTCTTCCGAAGCCATTTTGGCTCTCGCATCGGCAAGCAGGCGGG
>MVZJ01000111.1 GCA_002069095.1 Bacteroidetes bacterium ADurb.BinA174
CCAAGGGAACGCGTTCCCTTGGGAATCTTTTGACCGTTAATAATAAATGATATTTAGTTGCATTTACTAATTGAAATTACGAAATTTCCGTCCGTTTTCAAAAAACTTCACCCAACGTGGCGATACTTATTTTCACATCGGGACTTTTGAGCAAGGCGTGAGCGCAGGCTTCCAGCGTTGAACCCGTGGTAATTATATCATCGACCAATAAAATGTGTTTATCCGCATACAGTTGCGGTTGAAGAACATCGAAAATATCTTTCACGTTTTCCCAACGCTGCGTTTTGGTGCGTTTTGTTTGTGTAGGATTAAAAATAGAGCGCACTAAGTTTCCGATAGATACAGGAATTGCCGTTACTTCCGATAAACCGTTTGCAATTATTTCAGCTTGATTATAACCTCTTTCTTTTTGTTTTTTGGGATGAAGCGGAACAGGCACGATAAAATCGATGGGGTTGATAAACTCACTACCGAGCAAATCTTTACCAAATAATTTACCCAACAGTATTCCGATTTCTTTTTTGTTGTTGTATTTGAGTTGATGAATAAGCGGTTGCAAAACCCCTTGTTTTGAATAAACACAAAAAGTTGCCACTCGCTCGAATGGAAATCTGCCTGCTAAAAGGGTTTCGGCAAGGTTATCGGGTTCGTTGAAGTTGTTGGTTTTGGGAAGTTTATGCAAGCATTGCAAACAAACGCCCTCTTCGGATGGCAGAAGTTTGTTGTTGCAAACCGGACAGTAGTTTGGAAAAAACAGGTGAGAAAACTCTTTTAGGATGGATTTCACTGTAAATTGTTTTTAGGGACGTTAATCTTCTTCGGCCATATTTCCTAAATGCTCTAAAATATCTTTCATCAAAAAACCTCGGCTTAAGCCAAAACGAATGACTTTAGTGCGTTTATCGTATTCCGATTTTCCTTTCACCGATTTCATTTTCTTCTCCAACAATGGTTTCAACGACTGAGTAAGCAATTCATCCGAAAATTCTTCGAACGCCTTATTTATTGTTTCCTGCGGAATTTGTTTCTGCCGCAAGACAAATTCAATTTTGGCGCGTCCCCATTTGCTGAAACGGAGTTTATCGTTGATAAAACTGTGAGAAAAACGGAAATCATCGATATATTTTTGCTTTAGCAAAAGAGACATAACACGATTAATCGCATCATCATCGAACTGCATTTTTTGCAACTTTTGCCTAATATCGAACGAACAACACTCTTTCATGGAACAGACTCTTGCCATTCGTGAGTAAGCGTTTTTTTCTGAAACCGGTTTTTTCGTTTTTTCTTCCATTCCACAACTTTTTTATGCGCAATGCAGTTCTGAACCTCAATGCGCTTTCTCAGCTTTTATCATTCGTTCGTTACCCGAAATATCTCGTTTTCGCTCAATGTTTTTAAATCCTTTTGCTTTCAGCAAACAAACTATGTCCTTCCCTTTTTCCCGATTGATTTCGAAGAAAAGTTTACCACCTCTATTGAGATTTGTCAACGCGAAATTAGCTATTTTCTCGTAGAAAATCAATGCATTATTATCGGGAACGAACAGAGCCATGTGCGGCTCAAAATTGAGCACGTTTTCCTGCATTTTCGTTTTCTCGAATTCAGTAACATAGGGTGGATTGCTGACAATAATATCAAATTTTTCATCCGATACCGACTCTTGCAAAATATCTTTTTCCAAAAAAAACACCTCCACATCGTTTTTCTGCGCGTTTTTTTGCGCAATTTCTATCGCATCTTTCGAAATATCCCACGCATGAATTTCTGCCGAAGGCATTTTTTTCGCCAGTGTAACGGCAATGCACCCGCTGCCTGTGCCGATATCTAAGATTTTTATCGACTCTTTTTTTACCGTTTCCACTATCCACTGTACCAATTCTTCGGTTTCGGGACGCGGAATCAACACCGAAGTGTCCACGAAAAACGTCAACCCGAAAAAATCGGTTTCACCCAAAATGTATTGAATGGGCTCTGATTTTTTTAATTTACCGATAATTTCGCCCAGTTTCTGCATCTCTGCATCAGATAAATGGTTAAATTTGTACGCCAAAATATCTGCAAAAGGAATCGCGAATTCTTTTTCCAAAATCAATCGGGTTAAACTGCTTATTTCATCCGGTGAAAAGTAGTCTTTTAGCTCGTTTTTTATAAAGGTTTTCGCATCTTGCATTGCCGGAATATTTTGGTAAAACAAAGATAGAAAAAATGACGATAGACGAAAAATTTATGCGCCGCTGCCTACAACTTGCCCAAAAAGGCGAGGGCTTTGCCAAACCCAATCCCATGGTGGGCGCGGTAATCGTGCATAACGGGAAAGTTATCGGCGAAGGCTTTCATAGGCAGTTTGGCGAGGCGCACGCCGAGGAGAATGCCATTCGCTCGGTGAAAAATCCGGCATTACTTTCGTCATCTACCATGTATGTTTCACTCGAACCCTGCGCACACTATGGAAAAACACCACCTTGTGCAGAACTGATAATTGAGAATAAAATTCCGAAAGTGGTTATTGCCGTTTCCGATCCTAATCCGAAAGTATCGGGAAAAGGTATTAAAATGATGCACAGTGCAGGAATTGATGTAACTATCGGTATTCTCTCAAAAGAAGCCGAAGAATTAAACCGGTTTTTTTTCGTGAATCAACTCTACAATCGTCCTTATGTAATTCTTAAGTGGGCGCAAAGCGCCGATGGGTTTATCGATCACAAACGTTTATCGGCAGAAGAAAAAGCTCCGGCACAGATATCGAACGAACTGACTCACAGCATCGTCCATAAATTCCGCACAAAAGTGCAGGGAATTATGGTAGGAACCAATACTGCGCTATTGGACAATCCGAAGTTGAATGCCCGAAAATGGTTCGGTAATAATCCTACACGAATCGTTATCGACAAGGATGCTAAAATCCCGTCAAATGCAGAGATATTCAATGACGATGCTAACGTTATCGTTTTTACTCAATCGGATTATCCGATTAAAAAAAACAACATAAAACCTATCGCTATCGATTTCTCCGAAGACACGAACCGGCAAATTTTAAAGTATTTATATGCTGAAAAAATTTATTCGGTTATTGTGGAAGGCGGTGCCCACTTATTGTATTCTTTTATCGAGAAAAAATTGTGGGACGAAGCGTATGTCGAAATTTCTAAAAAGAAACTCATTTCCGGTGTGAAAGCTCCCGAAATCTCTATGGTTAATGCAATTATTAAAAAGTATTTAGATTCTTCTCAACATTATTTAAAGAATAAAATAACTCAAAATTTTCTTTAAATATTTATTTTGCTATGGTTTAAGCGAAAAATCTTTCTACTTTTGCAGAACTTATACGTATTGTACAATATTTTTTTGAAACAAATGACATTAAAATATCTCTACCAGGCCGTTTCTATACTACTATTATGGGTCTTGATTTTCTCCTCTTGCCTCAATTCATCACAAAGCGATATTGAGTTATCTCATGATCCTCAGATTTATTCGTTTAGCATGACATCGACAAAAGACCAGAACAGAGTGCTTTCGGGAACCAAATTCACTATCGACCAGATTAACAACAAGATTTTCAACCAGGATTCGCTTCCCTATCTTTTTCATGTTGACAGTATTAAATTAAATATAGCCGGAAAATCGGGCTACGCAATCCCGAAAATAGTTATTAATCTGCAGGATAACGACAGCGCTTACATATGGAACGGAAAAGATTCTGTGGCTTTTAAACGGTTAAAAGCGATAGAAACCACTGCCGAAGACGGAAAAAAAGTGAAATTATACGAATTTAAAGCCAACATTCACCAGCAAGATCCTTACATTCTGAATTGGAGTTTGATATCTCAAAATCATCTGACCACTCCGGTTGAAAAACAAAAAACGGTTCTTCACGCCGGGAAATTCGTTACTTACTACAAATCGGGAGCAATGATTAAGGCTTCCACTTCTTTATCGTCTGACGGAAAGAACTGGGTTCCTGTAACCGTTTCGGGATTACCCGCCACGGTAAAAATAAATACTATATTTTCGGTAATTAACGGTTCGGCATCAATAGTTTATGCTCAAGATGCCGACAATAGTATTTACAAATCTGCCGATGGCTTGGTTTGGAGCAAAATCACTTCCGATTATCCGGTTTCTACTATCTACGGGAAACTGCCTTCGGCATCGGGAGAATTTGCGATACTTACTGCCGTTAACGATGCCGGAACCCTTAAATTCGCACTGACAAAGGATTTTGCCACATTCACCCTGAAATGCATTTTACCCAACGAATTTCCCATTACCGATTTTTCAGCTGTAAGCTTAGAAAATCCAACCGTGTTTTCAGCAAAATACATTATTCTTTCCGGCGGAAAAGATAAAAGTAATATCGTAAACAACAAACTTTGGATTGTTCAGGAAAAAGAGGATGAAATCACACATCTTTATAAGGATTCTTCCATTGCACTTCAGCTAAGCCAATTGTTCCTGTACGATAACAAAGTGTATTTGATGACGTACGAAACAGGCAAAAACATATTATACTATTCCGAAAATTACGGATTAGACTGGATATCGGGTGGTACAAATCAAACCCTACCCGATAACTTTACGGGCAGAATACATGCATCGATAATTACCGATTCCAATAATTTTATCTGGATTTTCGGCGGAGAATCCGGTATTCAAGTACAAATTGTAGATATTTGGAGAGGAAGGCTTAATAAATTAGCGAATTGAAGAGGCTTTTCCGATACTTTACGGGCAATTCCCTCGTTAGAAAAAGACAAAACCAATAAGTTCAGCGATGAAAAAAAGTAAAACTGTTTTTTTTCTGCTTTTTATCACTGCAACGCTTTTCGTGAATAACGCTAAAGCACAGGAATTTAAGCACGAAGTTGGCGGTGCGTTGGGAACATCCTTCTACTTGGGCGATGCCAATAAAACGAAGTTCTACCAGCATCCGGGAATTGCCGCAGGAGTTTTGTATCGGTATAACATTAATTTTCACTGGGCAATAAAAGCTAACCTGCTTGCAGGTACGGTATCCGGAAATACGGCAGATGCAGATAATGTTTTTCCGTTTGCGCAGCAAGCGGCTTTTAAAAGAACGTTTATCGATTTAGGCGGACAAATTGAATTCAACTTCTTGCCTTTCAGCGATAAATTCTCTTACAGAGATGCCAAGCCGTACACTCCGTATATTTTCACGGGCGCCGGAACAACTTTTGCAACGGGCAACAACTTATTTTTCAATGCAAACATACCGATAGGAATCGGTTTTAAATACAAAATAAAAGAACGACTAAACATCGGTTTCGAATTTTCGATGCGAAAGCTATTCGGAGACGATTTCGATGTAACGGAAAAAAACGCAGACTGGGATTTAAATGCACCCTACGGCATAGAAAGTAGTTTTTTAAAAAACCGAGACTGGTATTCACTCACGATGATCTTTTTGACATGGGATTTCGGGCTTAGAAACGATCCGTGTTGTGATTAATAAACAAAGAATAGAAACATATATGTCATTACTTGACAAAATTGATAAAGAAAACGTTCCGCAGCACGTGGCCATCATAATGGACGGCAACGGCAGATGGGCTAAGTCTAAAGGTTTAGATAGAACCGAAGGACACAAAGAAGGCGCCGTATCGGTACGAAAAGTGGCAGAAGCAGCTGCAAGAGCACGAGTTAAATTTCTTACTTTATATGCTTTTTCTACCGAAAACTGGCTCCGCCCACAAGAAGAAGTGAATATGCTGATGGAGTTAATGGTACATACCATAGCTAAGGAAACGGAAAATTTGATTAAAAATGGAATCCGAGTACAAGCAATAGGAGATTTACAACGGTTGCCCAAAAAAACCAAAAGCGCATTGTTGCAATGTATCGAACAAACTTCTTCCGGAAAAAATCTTACATTAGTGGTAGCGCTGAGTTATTCATCGCGTTGGGAACTGGCTAACGCTGCAAAAGCTATTGCTGTAGGCGTAAAAAACGGAGTTTTGGATGAAAATTCAATTACCGAGGAAACCATCAGCGAATATCTGGCCACAAAAGATATGCCTGAGCTTGACTTGCTCATCAGAACCGGAGGCGAGATCCGTATCAGCAACTTTCTGTTGTGGCAGGCAGCTTATGCCGAATTATACTTTACCGATACTTTCTGGCCCGATTTCGATGAAAAATGTTTGTATGAAGCCATTCTCGATTTCCAGAAAAAAGAAAGACGTTTCGGTAAAACCAGTGAACAATTAGAAAAGGAAAACCAATAAATTTCGATATATAAAACTGAGAATCTAACAGTTGAAGCGAAAGAAAAAAAGATTACAATGTTGAAGAAAACATTTTATTTAGTCATACTATTTATCCTATTTTCGCAGGTGATGTCGTTTGGACAAATAACAACCAACGACACCATCAAAACCGCATCTTCACCCGATGTTCCTGTTGTGAATTATACTGCGACACCCAAAAAATATATTATTGCCGATATTGAGGTAACCGGTATCGAAGGAACCATGTATGAAGAACAACCCTTTGTATTAATAACCTTTTCCGGATTATCAAAAGGGCAAGAAGTTACCATTCCCGGGGAAGATTTTAGTAATGCTATCAAACGATTTTGGAAACAAGGCTTGTTTTCCGATATTAAAATTTTTCATACAAAAGCAGAAGGTGACAGTGCATGGATAGAAATAAGACTTACCGACAGGCCACGCGTATCGGATATCCGTTATTTAGGAATGAAAAAAAACGAACGCGACGATATTGAAAAGAAAATATCTATGGTAAAAGGGATTCAGATTACTCCCAATCAAATAAATCAAGCAAAAATTATCATAGAAAAATATTTCGACGAAAAAGGATTTGGGGATGCAGTAGTTTCCATTATGCAACGTCCCGATGCAGGCGCTAAAAATCAGGTAATTCTTGAT
>MVZJ01000112.1 GCA_002069095.1 Bacteroidetes bacterium ADurb.BinA174
TGCTGTCCGTTCATCAGGTAGCGAACGCCCGTCTCCTGCACCTTCGCGACAGCGATTTCAAAGGCGATGCTACCTACTCAAAAGTTACACAGCTTGCCCGTAGAGGATTAGGAGATGATGTGAACGGATATCGTCGTGAGTTTATAAGATTGGTGGAAGCAGTGGAGCAGTTGGGGAAATAATCGGGAGACGATGGCTATGTCTTTGTTATAAAAAATCGTCAGGCTATTTATAGTCTGGCGATTTTAGTTAATTGTTCTTCTTTCTATTTCTTAGGTTATACTTTTGTCCACCAATCAATAAATAGATAATGCCGCCCAATATAATAATACCGAAAGCCCAATTCCACGACAGTAAAAAACAGAAAATTATAACACTCAATCCCATTACTATAAAAACATTGCGCAAAAAAGAGGAAAAGCCTTTAATATCAACGTTTTGTTTCTGCTCTTTTGTCATCGTGTTGTATCCGGCAATTAATATAGGGAAGATTTTTAGCAAAAAGCCTGAAGCTATTATGCCTAATCCGTAAAAAAGATAAGTGAAGTCCATGATTTTTTCTGTTTTTTTAAAAATGAGTCAAATTTTTGTATGGATATAAATTTGCTTGTCAAGTTGTTGTTTCATAATGGTATTCCTTCTTGTTGAACATTTAAATAGAAAGGTGTTTTGAAAGGACGATTTTCCCATTCATGCCGAGCGTATATAAGAGGACTAACCGATATTTGCTCTTTTAACTCAATATCGTATAAAATATTGTATATATGAGTTTTAGTGTCGAAGTCAACCCTTTCTTTATTGAGTAAAATCAGTATATCAATGTCGGAGTTGTCCGTAGCATCGCCACGAGCTTGTGAGCCGTACAATATAACGGATGCGTCAGGAAATACCTTCTTTATTTCCGCATTTATTTCATATACTATTTTTTCCCTATCTGCCATATTACAAAAATACAAAAAAATCTATTTATTATCTGTCAATTCGTCAGATATTTTCAATTGGCAAGAAGTTTGCCTTTTAATAGGTAGTAGCTAAGATGTAAAAAACAAGACTTTATATAAGTCTATTAGTCAAATAGTCTTTTGTCGTCTGTCTTTACTCTTGGCTCTAATGTCTAAAAATAAAAAACACAGCAATATGAATTTTAATAACTTTACAATAAAGGCACAAGAAGCCGTACAAAAATCGATTGAGCTTGCGCAAGGCAACAATCAGCAAATGATTGAGCCGGTACACCTGTTGAAAGGTGTGATGTTGGTAGGCGAAAATGTTACCAACTTTCTATTTCAAAAATTGGGCGTGAATATCGCTTCGTTGCAAAAAAATATTGATAGAGAGATTGAGTCGTGTCCGCGAGTATCGGGTGGAGAGCCGATGCTGAGCCGAACATCCAATTCCGTTTTTACGAAAGCATCCGATTTGGCGGGAAAAATGGGCGACCAATATGTTTCGTTGGAACATCTGTTGTTGGCACTTCTGATGGAGGGCGGCAAAGCTTCCGATTTGATGAAAACTGCGGGAGTATCGCAACCACAATTAGAAAAAGCAATACAAGAGTTACGCAAAGGCGAAAATGTTACTAGTCAATCTGCCGAAGACACCTATCAGGCATTGAGTAAATATGCAGTAAACCTGAACGATAGAGCGAGAGAAGGCAAACTCGATCCGGTTATCGGGCGTGACGAGGAGATTCGTCGTGTGCTGCAAATTTTGAGCCGTCGCACAAAAAACAATCCTATTCTTATCGGCGAACCGGGAACGGGTAAAACCGCTATTGCAGAAGGATTGGCGCATCGAATTATTCGTGGCGACGTTCCCGAAAATCTTAAAACCAAAGAGATTTACTCGTTGGATATGGGAGCACTGATTGCAGGTGCGAAATATAAAGGCGAATTCGAAGAGCGTTTGAAATCGGTTGTGAATGAGGTAATAAAATCCGAAGGAGAGATAATTCTCTTTATTGATGAAATTCACACGTTGGTCGGTGCCGGAAAAAGCGAGGGAGCGATGGATGCCGCCAACATTCTGAAACCTGCATTGGCTCGTGGCGAGTTACGCTCTATCGGAGCAACAACGTTGGACGAGTATCAGAAGTATTTCGAGAAAGATAAAGCGTTGGAGCGTCGTTTTCAAACGGTTATGGTAGATGAACCGACTGAGTCGGATTCTATTTCTATTCTTCGAGGATTGAAAGAGAAGTACGAAAACCATCATAAAGTTCGTATTAAAGATGAGGCTATTATCGCTGCCGTGCAACTTTCGCACCGATATATTTCCGACCGTTTTTTGCCCGATAAAGCTATTGACTTGATGGATGAAGCGGCTGCAAAATTGCGTATGGAGGTAAATTCCGTTCCCGAAGAGCTGGACGAAATTATGCGTCGTGTGAAACAGTTAGAGATTGAGCGTGAAGCAATTCGCAGAGAAAACGATACGCAAAAAGAGGAGGAACTGACGAAGCAGATTGAAGACTTGCGTGAAGAGGAGACAGTTATGAAAGCTCGTTGGCAGTCGGAAAAAGAGCTTATCAATCAGATTCAACAGAATAAAATCGATATTGAGAATGCCAAATTTGAAGCCGAAAGAGCCGAACGTGAAGGCGATTATGGTAAAGTTGCCGAGTTGCGTTACGGAAAAATCAAGGAGAAAGAGGCTGAGATTGAGCGAATAAAACAGCAACTTCACGAAACGCAAGGCGGAAAAGCGATGATTAAAGAGGAGGTTGATGCTGACGATATTGCCGATGTGGTTGCTCGCTGGACAGGAATTCCCGTTTCGAAAATGCTGCAAAGTGAGCGAGAAAAATTGCTCAATTTGGAAGAAGAACTTCACAAACGTGTAGTGGGACAAGATGAGGCAATCACTGCGGTGTCGGATGCTGTTCGAAGAAATCGCGCAGGATTGAGCGACCCGAAACGTCCAGTTGGTTCGTTTATCTTTTTGGGAACGACCGGAGTTGGTAAAACTGAGTTGGCGAAAGCGTTGGCAGATTATCTGTTCGACGATGAAAATATGATGACTCGTATCGATATGAGTGAGTATCAGGAAAAATTCAGTGCAACACGCCTTATCGGAGCGCCTCCGGGATATGTCGGTTACGATGAAGGCGGACAATTAACTGAAGCGATTAGAAGAAAACCTTACTCTGTGGTGCTTTTCGACGAAATTGAGAAGGCGCATCCCGATGTGTTCAATATCTTGTTGCAAGTACTCGACGATGGTCGATTGACCGACAACAAGGGTAGGGTGGTGAACTTCAAAAACACGATAATCATTATGACTTCGAATATGGGTTCGGGTCTGATACGTGAGAATTTCGAGAAAATTACCGAACATAATCGGGAAGAAGTTATTGAAAATACCAAAAATATGGTGTTGGATATGTTGAAGAAAAATATTCGTCCCGAGTTCCTGAACCGAATTGATGATATTATCATGTTCTCGCCGCTCAAATTGGACGAGATAGCCGAAATTGTTCGTATTCAACTCAACAGTGTTGCTCGTATGTTGCAAAGCAACGGCATCGAATTGCAATATACCGATGAAGCGGTTGATGCTATCGCTCGTGCAGGATATGATCCCGAGTTTGGTGCACGTCCCGTAAAACGAGTTATTCAACGTCAGATACTCAACCAATTATCGAAAGATATTTTGGGTGGTGTGGTAGATAAATCGAGTCCGATTGTGATTGATGCAGTTGATGATCGTGTGTTTTTCAAGAATTAATGCTTTGCGGCAAAGAGTATAGGGTGTTTAGTTAAGAATAAAAACCTCGGGAAATTTTTTCCGAGGTTTTTGTTTATTTATTTTTAACTATGCTGAGGTTTTTGTTAAATTATTTTTTAACTATGTTTGTGCAACATTTCATTTAGATATTTTAAATATACCCAATAATATTCAGATTATGAAACTACAAAATATTTTATTTTTAGCCTTAATTACTATTATGATTTATGGCTGCAACAAAGTTGAAAGTGACGAATTTGTTAGTAAGGTAGATGTTGCGGCGTTAAAAAAGGCAATGTATGAATACAATGCGTTGACATATCAATACGACAGAGAAACGGTTAATAAGGAAATCTCAAAGTTGATGATTGACTTAAAAGCCAATCCAACCGCAACAGACAAAGACGGTCATTTAGAAAACGTAAAACTTTTAATTAAACGAATCAATGAATTGGACGGTTTTTCAGCCAAGTTGTTCTGTTATGCTTGTATTAAAACCTATCCGTCCAAATCTGATATAAGCATTGAGTTTAAATATAATAATAAAATCATAAAGCGCCAAATGTTTGTGATGCCAGCAATGGGTAAAGTTGATGATTTACTGCATTTTGCGGGAATACAAATGTCTTATGATGAAATGTGAAATTTTTATTTTTATTTTGCGCTTCACTCTTTTCAACTTCCAAGATAAATGAAAATACTTTCCAATCCTTTGGAAATGAGTATAGAATATGCCGCTGCAGCCCTGCTGTCTGTTTGGCAATAAACAATAGTTTGCTTGTTTTTGGGTGTTTTATTTAAATTCTCATCAATTGTACCATAGAAAACGTTTTTCGCGTTACCGATGTCCCCGTCTTTGTATTTTTTTCGCTTCTGACATCAATAAGTTGAATATCAGTGCTGTTTAATTGCTCTTTCAACGTTTTTTTACCGATGATATTTCCTAGAATCAGATTGTTTTTTTCCTATTTTTTGAGTTGTAAACCTGGTTTTTGCTTTTGGAACTTTGGTAAGCAGTTTGTGGTCTTCTTTGTTGAGTTTTTTCATCTTCGCATAATATCGGGGCGCTTCGGGTTGGTCTGCCGCCAATTCGCGCGAACAACAAAGGAAATCGGCATGAATGTGCGTTTCAATAATATGTGTGATTTTCAGCTTATTTTCTTCGACAATTTTTAGATACGTATCCACATCTCTTTTGGGATCGATAACTCGCGGCAAAGCCCTCTTTCTGACAACTAATTACAAAACTTGCCTGCGCCAGGCTTTTGTCTTAAACAAATTTAAAATACATGATTTAATTTTAGTTTGATGAATCTATAACGCAGGTTTTAAATAAAAAAATGTTTTCTTTATCTTTGCGCAAAAACAACTGACTATGATAGATTTCTCAAAAATCCCTTCGCCTTGTTACGTAATGGAAGAGCGATTGCTTCGTAAGAATCTGCAACTGATAAAATCGGTAAAAGAGAGGGCAGGAGTGAATATTATCCTTGCTTTCAAGGCGTTTGCCATGTGGAAAGCGTTCCCTATCGTACGCGAATACATTGGTTATTCTACGGCAAGTTCGGTAGCAGAGGCACAACTGGCTTTCGAAGAAATGGGAAGTCCTGCACATACTTACGCGCCGTCATACACCGATTACGATTTTCCAACATTTCTGAAATACAGCAGCCACATCTCGTTTAATTCGTTGTCGCAATTTTATCGCTTCTATCCGCAAATTGTTGCCTCTGGCAAGGATATTAAATGCGGAATCCGCATTAATCCCGAGTTCTCTGTGGTGGAAACCGATCTATACAATCCCAGTATGCCGGGTTCGCGATTGGGTGTAACGGCTAAAAATATGGGTGAGAATTTGCCCGAAGGTGTTTCGGGATTGCATCTGCATAACCTGTGCGAAAACAATTCGTATGATTTGGAGAAAACCTTGGAAGCTGTTGAAGAAAAATTCAGACATTTTCTATCGAAAATAGAGTGGCTGAATTTGGGTGGAGGGCACTTGATGACACACAAAGATTACGATGTGGAGCATCTAATTGGATTACTTATCGGTTTCAGGAAAAAATATCCCAATCTGGAGATTATTATGGAGCCGGGCAGCGCGTTCGCGTGGCAAACCGGCATGCTGGTGGCCGATGTTGCCGATATTGTGGAAAACGAGGGTATACTGACTGCCATGCTCAACGTTTCGTTTTCCTGCCACATGCCCGATTGCCTGGAGATGCCCTACAAACCCCGGATACGCGGAGCTTATCACGAACCTGTGGCAGGAAAACCCACTTACCGGATGGGCGGGAACAGTTGTTTGAGCGGTGACTTTATGGGCGAGTGGTCGTTTGACGAGCCGTTGCAAGTGGGCGACAAGGTTATTTTTGAAGATATGATTCATTATACCATCGTGAAAACCACCATGTTCAATGGCGTTTCGCATCCGTCTATCGGGCTATGGACACTCGACAACGAATTTGAATTGTACCGTCAATTCGGTTATGAGGATTATAAAAATCGAATGTCTTGAATGAGAAAAACAAATAAATTTTTACGATTAAAAACAAAACAGCCGCTATTTCTGTTTATTTATTGATAAGAAAGTCTTACTGGTACAATATTATTAACTAAAAAATTATTTATTATGAGTTGGTTGTGGTTTATTATTATTGGAGCGGTAGCCGGATGGCTTGCAGGTAATATTATGCGTGGCGGCGGTTTCGGGTTGCTGGTGAATATCATTGTGGGTATTATTGGTGCACTTATCGGTGGTTGGGTTTTTCGCTTACTTAGTATAGACCTGGGAACTACACTGATTGGAAGCCTTATTACTGCATTGGTAGGAGCAATTTTGCTCTTGTGGATAATCTCGCTGTTTAAGCGAACGTAGTTCAAAAATAAAGCAATTTACAGAATCGATGCATCAGTAATGGACATCGATTTTTTTTTGTATTTTTGCTGAAAATTAAGTTGATGAAAAAGAAGCAGGTTGGTATATTTTCGGGTTCGTTCAATCCGGTACATATCGGGCATTTGATACTTGCAAACTACATGCGGGAATTTACTTACCTCGATGAAGTTTGGTTTGTGGTTACCCCGCATAATCCGTTA
>MVZJ01000113.1 GCA_002069095.1 Bacteroidetes bacterium ADurb.BinA174
TACCGAAGTTTTATTTATTGAACAATGCCACAAGTATTTAACAGAACACGGTTATCTGGCAATTGTAATCCCCGACGGCATTTTAACCAATAGTAGTTTGCAGTATGTACGAGACAACATAGAAGAAATGTATCGAATTGTTGCTGTTGTTTCAATGCCTCAAACTGCATTTACAGCTACCGGAGCAGGTGTAAAGAGTTCTGTTCTTTTTCTTCGAAAGCATAAGCAAGAAATTTCCGAAAAAATCTTTAACAAGAAAAATCAACTAAAAGAACAGATTAAGGCTGACAACAATTTTTCGAAAACGATTAGTCAATGGGAAAAAGAAAGGAATGATACCATAAAGGAATTAGAGAAAACAGCCAAAGAGCAAAATCCGACAGCTACAAAAAAGGAAATTGGGGAAATCATAAAAGATGAGAAAGTAAAATTGCAACAGGCATTCACCGACAAAGTGAATTTGCTGAAAGAAGAATTGAACGATAAGTATTTTACAGCAAAACAAACCGCATTAGATGATTACCCTATTTTTATGGCCATTGCCGAAGATATTGGCTATGATGCAACAGGCAGAAATACCAGTAATAACGAACTGATAGAAATAGGCAATGAGTTGGCAAATTTTATTGAACACATCAACAAAACGGAAAAATAAATGGCTGGCACATTTTCGCAACTATATATTCAGATAGTTTTTGCCGTGCAATCGAGAGAGGCATTAATTCATACTACATGGGAAGAAAGATTATATCAGTACATCACAGGTATTATTCAAAATAAAGGCCAGAAATTAATAGTCATTAACGGAATGCCCGACCATCTGCATATATTCATCGGCATGAAGCCTTCGTGCCGTTTAAGTGATTTGGTACGTGAAATAAAGAAATCGAGCAACGAATTTATTAAAGAAAATAAATTCATTAAACATAAGTTCAATTGGCAAGAGGGTTATGGAGCTTTTTCCTACGGTCACTCGCAAATTGATACGGTAGCGAAGTATGTTATGAATCAGAAAGCGCATCATCGTAAAGTTTCATTCAAAGAAGAATACTTGCAATTTCTTGAAAAGTTTGAAATAGAATATGATGAAAAATATGTTTTCGATTGGATAACAAATGATGCCGAAGGTATCTAAGGTTTATAGAAATGAAGGCATATCGTTTGTTCGACTCCATTGGAGTCGTAGATTTTTTCCGTTTTATGTTCTACAAACGTATGATCCCTTCGGGATTTCTAAGCAATTAATAAGATGATGTTCTGAGGTTTATGGAATCAATGATTTAATCCGATTGCTTTTTTATCGGAATCTTAAAAGCTATCAGAATTTTTCAATATATAAATTGAGCAAAAACAAAATTATGGATATGAAATAATGCCGAAGGCATTTGAGGTTTATAGAATTGATGAGATGCCGATCATTCGGCCCCAGTTGGGTCGTAGATTCTATTCGATTTATGTCCTTCGGGATTTTTTTAACGCACGTATGATTAATAACTACACCATACAATCTGACAAACTCAATAAAAGCCGGGTTTTTATTTTGCAAAAAAGCGAAATAGAAAAACGATTTGATCCTTTTTATTACATTCCCGAATTGGTTGAATTGGAAAAGAAAATCTTAATCAAACAACCCAAAAAACTACGGGACTATGTAATGGCAATTTCCAGCGGAGCAACACCAAAAACAACCGAAAGCGAAAAGTACTATGCAGAAAAAGAAAACGGCATACCTTTCTTGCGAGTACAAAACCTTTCACCGACAGGCGTTTTAGAATTTGACGATTGCAAATACATCAACGAAGAAACACACAACGGAATGCTAAAACGAAGCCAGGTTTCGGCAGGCGATTTATTAGTAAAAATTACCGGTGTTGGACGAATGGCTGTTGCTTCGGTTGCTCCCGAAGGATTCGAAGGCAACATTAATCAGCATGTTTGTGTAATTAAAACGGGGAGTAAAGAAATCAGCGAGCAATTAGCTGCCTTTCTTAATACCGATATTGGCGAGAAATTGGCAAGCCGAAGAGCAACAGGCGGAACAAGACCGGCATTAGATTATCTTGCATTACTCTCTATACCAATTTTAGAAGACAGTAGAATTTTAGCTATTACTCAAAAAGTTGTTGAACAAAAAAGACAAAATGAAGCAGAAGCAGAAAAATTATTAGCAAGTATTGACGATTATTTACTGGGTGAGTTAGGAATTAAAGTGCCTGAACCACCTGAAAATACGTTAAGAAATAGAATTTTTACAAAAAATATTTCAAATTTATCTGGCAGCCGTATTGACCCATTTTATTACAATACTTTTTTTGATAATATAACCAAAAGTGTTAGCAAGGGAAAATACCCAACAAAATCACTCAATGATATTTCTTTAAGAATAGATACAGGTCGAACTCCTGCAAAATCGGCTTATGTAGATGAGGAAACTGAAGATAAAATAAAAATTATCAAAGCAGGAAGCTATACACTTGATTATATTGATTTAAACAAATGTGATTTTACTTCTTTTGATTTTAAAGGAAACGAAGTGTTTCAAGGAGATATATTTATTTTAGGTGCAGCACATCAGGCAGAATACATTGGTAAGAAAGTTTACTATCTGTCAGATGCATTAAAAGAAAAAATATTTTTTGTAGGTGAACTTAATAGGATTACTGTAAATCCTTCTATCTACAGTAGTCAATTGTTGTTTTCAATTTTAAAATTAAAACCTTTCTCATTACTGTTAAACCGTGAAAAAAGAGGACAAACTTCACATTTATATCCTGATGATGTTAAAAAAATCAATGTACCTATACCACCACTTGAAAAACAACAAGAAATCGCTGATCGTATCACAGATATAAGGCAACAAGCCCAACAACTAAAAGAAAAAACCCACGAAGCGCTCAAAAAAGCGAGTGAAGAAATCGAAAAAATTTTATTAGACGGCTAAACGTTATTTACAACACTTTATTCAAGAATTTCAAATAACGAAAAACTATATGAATAACTCTAAAATATTCTCTATGCCTTTCGCCAATATCTATCCGCTTTATATTCAGAAAGCGGAGAGGAAAGGGCATACAAAAACAGAAGTGGATGCCATTATTTTCTGGCTGACCGGATACGATGAACAGTCGCTACAGCAGCATTTAGACCGGAAAACCGACCTTGAAACGTTTTTTAATCATGCACCGCAACTTAATCCCAATGCTTCGAAAATCACCGGTGTGATATGCGGATATCGGGTGGAAGAAATCGAAGACGAACTGATGCAAAAAATCCGTTATTTGGATAAACTCATCGATGAGTTGGCAAAAGGAAAAGCAATGGATAAAATTTTGAGGAAGTAAATAAACCAAACCCTGCTTCAATTATATTATCGATAACTCCAACTAATTTAATCTTTGTACGAAAAAAGAAACGAATTTGTATTTATTGAAATTTAAGCAAACAGAAACAAAAGTGAGTTAATCAAAATACGATTCTTGTCAGCCCAAAAACTTTTTGATGAAAAATACGTTCAATGAGAAAGTCAACTCAAAATGGAAGAAAAAACAACTAAAAAAACCGACAAGAAAAAATCATGGATTTCAAATATTGTATTCATCGGGCTGATCGCCCTTGTTTTATTTACACCCGTGGGCAGTAAACTAAAATTGTGGGCAAGTAAACTAATGGCTACGTTTACCCCATCCGTACAAAAAGTGGAAAAACGCGAAACTTTATCCGATTATCACTGGCAGCTTACCGATAATAACGGCCAGTCTTTCGATTTTGCACAGGCACAGGGAAAAGTGGTTTTTCTGAACATGTGGGCTACATGGTGTCCGCCTTGTATCGCCGAGATGCCTATAATACAGGAGCTTTACAACAAGTACAGGAATTATCCCGATATTGTTTTTGTGTTTGCTACTACCGATCCAAAACCTAAGGTAGATAAATTTATGGCTGACAAGGGTTATAATCTGCCGGTATATTACGTTCAGTCTGCCGCACCCCAACAACTGGCTTCCAATACTATTCCCATCACTTTTTTAATCGGGAAAAACGGCGGAATTGCCATTCGTAAAGTAGGCGCAGCGGACTGGAACAGCAAAAAAGTTATCAGTACGATTGACGAGTTGCTGAAGGAATAAAATAACCTGCCGTTAAGTTAACAGTATTGAGTAGTTTAGCGCTTCACAAATGAATTTGAGGTGAAGCCGAAACTAACCTGGAGCTTGTATAACAATTCGCTAACCGTCTGACCATAAATTGGTCAGACGGTTTGTCCCAGAATCTTATCCATTACCCAATTGGTTGCCGTTGCGGTAAAACTTGTGCTAACAGGCATATCACCTCTGCCATTGAGGTAGTTAACAATGCTTTGGATAAGATAATATTGAATATTTTCGGGATTTTCCTCGATAAATTCCTGAATACCGCCGGGTGTTTCGAGAACAATAGGTGTAAACCCGAAAGTAGAGCATGTGAGTTTGCCTTTTGTACCAACGAAATCGATTATATCCGTTCGCGTGCCTTTTGGTGCAACAAACGACCAACTTCCGCTACCCAACACACCCGATGAAAATCTGAAAGCTCCGCTTACGGTGTCTTCCACATCGTACAATCCGCCAATGTTTTGTGAAAAACCTTCGGCTTCTTCTATAGAGCCAAGCAAATAAGCCAGCAAATCCAACTGATGCGATGCCAAATCGTAAAAATAGCCCGCTCCCGCAAGGTTTTTCTTTACCCGCCAGGGTAACGCTTCGCGCTCGAAGTCTTCGTCGCGCGGCGGAAGGGCAAATCGGATTTGAACGGTGGAGATTTTTCCGAGAGCGCCGGAATCGATAAGTTGTTTTACACGTAAAAAATAGGGCAACGTTCGTCTATAATAGGCCACAAAACACGGCACGCCCGTTTCTTCCGAAACCCGATTAATTTGAAGACACTCTTCGTAAGATGCTGCCAACGGTTTTTCAACATATACAGGTTTTCCGGCGCGCATAGCCGCTATTGCGTATTCGGCGTGCGAACCCGGAGGTGTAGCAACGTAAATAGCCGTAACTTCCGGGTCGTTAATTAATTCATCGGCATTATCATACCATTTTTTAACTCCGTGTCGTTGAGCATAATCTTTCGCTTTTTCCGCATCGCGACGCATTACGGCAACCACTTTCGAGCCCTCTACTTTGCTAAATGCCGGGCCACTTTTCTTTTCCGTTACATTTCCACAACCGATAAATCCCCAGTTTATCATTTTATAGTTTAAGTTTACAGTTTTACTTTTCAGTCTGTCGTTTGTTATTTGAAATCTTTCTGTACGAAAAGAACCCGAGTACCCCAACAGCAACAAAAGCTAAAACAATATAGATAAATACTTTATCCACTCCATCGGTTTGTCCGTATGAGTGCATACCGCTCAAAAAATAATTAACACCTAAAAACGTCATGATAACTGATGCGAAAGCAAATACCGACAATAGGTTGAAAAGCCACTTATTACTCCAGTTTTTCGCTAAATGTATGTGAGTTACAATGGCGTAAATTATCACGGTAATAAGCGCCCATGTTTCTTTCGGGTCCCATCCCCAGTAACGTCCCCACGATTCGTTTGCCCATATCGCGCCCAAAAAAGTGCCGATAGTCATCAGGGCAAGCCCTACCATAAGCGACATACTGTTGATTATGCTTAACTCTTTAATACGAAGTGTTGATTTCTCACTTTTAGGCGAAAAAATCATCAGGCACATATTTACAACTCCCAATAAAAATCCGATACCAAAAAAGCCGTATGCCGCAACAATTACGGCCACGTGAAACATGAGCCACGGCGATTTTAACACGGGCACCAACTGACCTATTTCGGGATCCATCCAGTTTAGACTTGATACAAAAAGGATTACACCTCCAAAAAGTGCTCCGAGCGCAAATGTAAGGGTGTTCTTCCGACCAAAAATTATTCCGGCCAAAACGGTAGCCCAGGCTACATAGACCATGGTTTCGTATGAATTACTCCACGGAGCGTATCCCGAAATATACCATCGCAAACCTATTCCGAAAGTGTGAAAAGCAAAAACAGTAGCAATAGCGCCAATTAATAGCCAAACAATCGGCTTTAGTTGCTTGCGCTCGTTTATCAGTTGCATAAAAGCAATTACCAACAGCAGACCTCCGAAAATAAAATAAAGCAACTTGCTTAAATTAAAGATATTCATCCGATTATAATCGAGTTCAGCTTTAATTTTAGATTCATTTATGAGAGGTACGACATCGTTGGTTCGTTGAAACTCTTTGAGTGTTTGCAGCAGATTATCGGGCTTGCTCCAGTTTCCACTTTTCAGTGATTGATTTACTTCGGACAAATACATATTGAACGATTGAGTAATAAAAACCGAATCCTGAGTCGAAAAAACCGAAAGGTTGTCGCCCGGAGTGTACCATGTGTGCGTTGGGTCGGCAGAATTTGGAAAGATATTGAGCATACCGTAGTTGAGCAACTGATACATAATATTTATTTGCTCATCGAGCTTCATAAGCTCTTTATCCATGTTGTTACGCTCTGTAGGTGCTTTGTGATAGGCTTCCTCAACACGCAAGAGAAGTTTATAATTGCCCTTTTCATCGAAAACATCTCGATACGAAAAGTAAGGATGCGATAATTGAAGCTTTTCTGCTACATTTTTATCGGGAGATGCCAAAAACGGCACCTGCATCCAGAGTTGCGGCATAGCAATCAAGCCCAATAAAAACTGGTCGGAATTGAGTTCGCCCAACGTTTGTTCTTTATGCAGTTTACGCAAAATTTCAGAGGACAACGTATTTATCGGCATTACCCTACCCCGCGATTGAACC
>MVZJ01000114.1 GCA_002069095.1 Bacteroidetes bacterium ADurb.BinA174
GTTGTTGTAAGAAATTATCGAGCCAATACCGCCGTATTCGCCGGTAGTCATAAACTGAAAGTCGCCAATATTTTCTTCACTGTAATATTCCGTGTAGGGATCCATCCTTGCCAGCATATTTCGGATGGTTCCGTTCACTAAACTGTCCACTTTCAGGCTATCCACGTAAAACATATCAAGTTCCCTGATAACGGAATTGAAAATATCGATACTTTTATTGATATCGAAATACCGTTGATTTTTATCGGCTTGTGAAGTTTGAGCGTTGATATTTATCGTTAAAAATGCGATTAATAAAAGAAAAGGAATTTTTTTCATATCCCAAAGTTATCCTAAAACGTTCGTTTTGAATTTAGTTTTTGTATTTTGCTGGCAAAGAAACGAATTTTTTAGGAAATTATCGGTTTGTTTTAGTTATATGTTTTTAAAATTGAACATAGAGTGATGTTTTTAAATTATCTTTGAGACGTTTTTTAAAAAATAATGTTCGTTTATGAGTAATTATCTCCGTCATATTATTTTCCCTGCTTTTGTCGGACTTATAATTTTTACGGTAACCTGCCTGATCAGTTCAGACGATGTTCCCTCTCTTCCTCCAATTATTGCGTGGGACAAGATTGCTCATTTCGGTATGTTTTTTGTATTGTCGGCTGTTTCTTTGTTTGATTATTATCGGTTGCACAACGGCGAGCCTAAAATGAGACGCTGGATTTTTTGGGGATTTGTTCTACCTGTGATTTACGGAGCGGTTATTGAACTGATGCAAAAGTATTTTTTCCTTACGCGAAGTGCAGAAATGGCGGATTTTATTGCTGATGTGTTTGGTTCCTTAATTGCATTGCTCATCGCTTTATTATTATACAAAAAACTCCGAAAACAGGAAAAAAAAGTATCTTTGTAGGGCAATGAACTAAGGGCAAAGAGCAAATGTTTAAAAATCCCATAAAAGTAATATGATGTTTAAAAAATTATCTTTCATTTTATTAACTATTCTGATGTTGATATCTTGCAGCCCATCTGCAAAAAAGAGTGGCGATAACAAAGCCGATAAGAGGGATACTGTACAGGTAAAAAACGTTGATGACAGACAATACCTTGTGAAAGTAGGGGATATGGCTCCCGATTTTGAAATGATACTTCCCGAAGGCGAAAAAGTAAAGTTATCCGACTTGCGAGGGAAAGTAGTTATGCTACAATTTACAGCCAGTTGGTGCGGCGTTTGCCGCAAGGAAATGCCTTATATCGAAAAAGATATCTGGCAAAAACATAAAGATAATCCTCAGTTTGCATTATACGGCATCGACAGGGAAGAACCGGCAGAAAAAATTCAGGTTTTACGTGATGCAACGGGCGTTACGTATCCCATTGGGATGGATCCGGATGCAAGTATTTTTGGATTATATGCTGAAAAAGATGCAGGCATCACACGTAACATCATTATCGATCGTGAGGGCAAAATTGTGATGCTCACAAGGTTATTCGAAGAAGAAGAATTTAACGAGATGGTAGCGGTAATTGATAAAATGCTGGAAGTGTAGGGCATTGACTTCTCCCTGGCACTTTCCACAAGAGAGGGAGTTAACTTCGATGCTCTCAACAGCAACTTGTATTTCCGATAGAATCATAATTTTAAATATAAAACTTAATAATTTATGAAATATGAAGATTTAAAAATTCTGGATGAACTTCGTGAAAAAGGAAGCATCACCGAAGAAGAATATCAGCGTGAAAAAACAAAAATACTGGATGATACAACTTCATCATCATCTTCGTTTGGCGGAAGTAAACCGCTTTTCGGATTAGGAGAGAACACCTATCTTATGCTGATGCACATTTCTCAGTTGCTTGGCTTGCTTATCCCATTAGGCGGATTTGTAGCTCCCGTATTAATGTGGATAACCAATAAGGATACAAATGCCAATGTTGACCTTCACGGCAAAAATATTTTGAATTTTACCATCAGTTATCTTATTTATACAGCCGTGTTAGCCATTACCATAATCGGTATCCCATTGCTGTTTGTACTGGGTATTATTTATGTGATTTTTCTTATTATGGCTGCCGTTAAAGCCAACAACGGCGAATATTGGAGATATCCGTTTATTATTCAATTTTTTAAATAATGAGTGAAGAGGTTCTAATAAAATACACCGGAGTTCAGCTCAACAGAGACGAAAATATTATCTTGCGCGATGTAAATCTTGAAGTTAACCGAGGCGATTTCCTGTATGTTATCGGTAAAGTAGGGTCGGGGAAGAGTACACTGCTCAAAAGTATGTATGCCGAACTTCCGATAGAATCGGGCGATGCCCGTGTTTTCGATTATCACTTGCAAGATCTGAAGAGAAAACAAATTCCTTACCTGCGCCGGAAAATCGGCATTGTTTTCCAAGATTTTCAACTGCTTATAGATCGTACGGTAGAGAAAAACCTGGAATTTGTGCTACGGGCAACGGGATGGAAAGACAAAACACTCATTAAAAACCGCATCAACGAGGTACTAACGCAAGTGGGAATGCAAAACAAGACTTACAAAATGCCGCACGAACTTTCTGGCGGAGAACAACAACGTGTAGTTATTGCCCGTGCACTGCTTAACTCACCGTTGCTGATTCTTGCCGATGAACCCACCGGAAACCTCGATCCCGAAACGGGAAGCCAAATCGTGGATTTATTGCAGGATATTTCGGAGAAAGGAACGGCCGTAATCATGTCCACACACAACTATTCCATTGTTCAAGCTTTTCCGGGACGTATTATGAAGTGCGAGAATGCAGAGTTAGTGGATTTGGAGGAAACAGAGACGTAACGTATCGAAGCGCAGTGAAAACCCTGATTTATCGGTCTATTTTTCTGTTATTTAGGGACGTAATATTTATAACAACTAACTTGTTCTTTTTTCATTTTATCTGCGTTATAAATCTTGCAAATAGCCACTATTAGTTTCTATTTACGCCTTATAAAAAAAATAACTACTTTTATTTAATGACAATTTATTTATTACACATCCTTAAATAAAATCGTAAATTGTAAATATTATGATTGATTACATCAAAGGCGAAATTACCGAATTAACGCCTGCTTCCATCATACTTGAACGCAACGGCATTGGTTATTTTGCAAACATTTCGTTGAACACTTACACCGCGCTTAACGGCCAAAAATCGGCCAAACTTTACATTTATGAATCTATCCGTGAAGATGCGTACGTACTTTTCGGTTTTGCCGATAAACATGAACGCGAAATATTTCTGCATCTTATCAGCGTATCGGGCGTTGGGCCAAGCACAGGACGAATGATTTTGTCGTCGCTCACTTCCAAGGAACTGGAAGCTGTAATTGCTTCTGAGAATGCCACTGTACTCCAGTCTGTAAAAGGAATTGGCGCAAAAACCGCACAACGTATCATTATCGATTTAAAAGACAAAATCAAGTACACCGAAGAAGGTTCCACGGTAAAAATACCGGCAACCATGTTTGTTTCGGGTGTTGGTCAGGAAGCGATTTCTGCATTAGTGATACTTGGCTTTTCAAAACAGGCGTCGGAAAAAGCGGTGGCAAAAATCGTGAAAGATTCGCCGTCTTTATCGTTGGAAGTGATTATCAAGGAAGCGCTGAAACGGATGTAATTCCACGAGCGCACTGCGGTTCCAGACTGCTTTGCACATTCTTAATGAATCGATACCGCGTAACTTATAACTCAAAACTTACATTTCCCTCTCCATTTATACGTTTTCCTTAATATTTCCGTTATATCTCTGAAATAACGGACGTTTGGAAAAAAAAACATACATAGCAATACTCATTCTTATTCTGCTTATTTTAAGCGGAATACATTCTCTTTTTGCTCAACAAGATACCTTCAAAATACGATTTCCGGTACAAAAAACCATTGTTGAAGCACCGAGAGATCTGCTTCGTAAGCCGCCGATCGATCTTCAAACACCTTCGAATATAAAAATAGAAGTCGTTTACGATTACAAAACCAATCTATACATTTTTCAAAACAAAATTGGTGATAAAGTAATCGGATTTCCATTTACTATGACTCCTTCGGAATATATGGAATATACGTTAAAACGATTGAACTCCAGCTACTTCAAAGATAGAAATGCCCTTAAAAAAGAGGAAGAAGCTGCTACTGCACCACAAAAGGAATCCCTGTCATTATTAAATATTCGCAAAAGCAATAACTTGTTGGAAGACATTTTCGGACCCGGCGGAGTGCAGATTACTACACAAGGTTCGGTGGAACTCACTACGGGATTGAAAAGAACCGTAATCAACAATCCTACCCTTCCCGAGCGAGCCCGCAAACGAAATATCTTTGATCTCGAACAACAAATTCAACTTAACGTGAATGCCAAAGTGGGCAATAAAATTAATTTCGGGTTGAATTACAATACCGGTGCCACGTTTGATTTCGATGCTAAGCGCATTAAATTAGCTTACCAAGGCGATGAAGATGAAATTATTAAAAACATTGAAGCCGGAAACGTGAGCATGACAACCGGAAATTCGCTTATCAACGGTGGTATGGCGCTTTTTGGCATCAAGTCCGATTTACAGTTCGGTAAATTGAGAGTGAATACAGTTTTGTCGCAACAGGAGTCGGAATCGAAAACCATCAGTTCACGAAGCGGCGTACAAACTACCCCTTTCGAGATAAGCGCAGACCAATACGATGAAAATCGTCACTTTTTCTTAAGTTATTATTTTAGAGATAATTACGACAGAGCTTTGGCAAAATTGCCTTACGTTCAATCGGCAGTCTCGATAACGCGGATGGAAGTGTGGATTACCAACAAACGAAGCAATTACGACCAATCGCGCAACATTCTGGCCTTTGCCGATCTGGCCGAACACAACATCATTCATAATCCTTTCTGGTCGCCTTCCGGCGTTGATATCGTTCCACACAACGATGCCAATACCATGTATCAGCAACTGATTTCAACTTATGCCACCGCTCGCGATATCAGCCAAACAGTCAATATTTTTCCTGCAAATGTGATTATCGGGCGCGATTACGAAAAGATTGAAAGCGCCCGACTGTTAAGTTCTTCCGAATACACTTTCCAGCCCCAATTGGGTTATATTTCGCTACGCGCACCTTTACAGGCGGACGAAGTGCTGGCAGTGGCTTTTGAATACACTTACAACGGAAAAGTGTATCAGGTAGGTGAATTTTCAGGCAATATCGGGCGTGAAACTACCGATGGTGCTTCCAATCAAAACGGGGCGCTTTTTTTGAAATTGCTGAAACCTGTTTCGCTTTCGCCGCAAGCTTACACGTGGAATTTAATGATGAAAAACATTTACGCGTTAGGGTACAGCGCATATAATATTCAAAAAGACCGGTTTAAGCTAAATATCACTTACCAAAGCGATACTACAGGTGTTTATTTGAATTACATTCCCGAAAACGAAATCCGCGACCAATTGCTGCTGAAAGTGATGAATTTGGATAACCTGAACTTGAAAAATGATCCCTATCCCGATGGAATTTTCGATTTTATCGACGGCTATACCGTTATGGCCGACAATGGACGTATAATTTTCCCCGTGGTGGAACCCTTCGGGTCGCATTTGCGAAAAATGTTTGGAAATGACGCTATTGCCGATAAATACGTTTATCAGCAACTTTATGATTCCACATTGACTGTTGCTCGTCAAATTGCAGAGAAAAACAAGTTCAAAATTTCGGGCGAATATCGTGGTAGTTCGGGTGCGGAAATCAACCTGAACGCGATGAACGTAACTCGCGGTTCAGTGAGAGTTACAGCAGCCGGTGTTACCTTGACCGAGGGCACCGATTACACGGTGGATTACATTTCGGGAACGGTAAATATTATTAATCAGGCGATTTTGGATGCTGGAACACCCGTAACCGTATCGCTCGAAAACCAATCGCTATTCAATATGCAGCGCAAAACGATGATGGGATTGAATCTGGTGTATGATTTTTCGAAAGATTTTACGGTTGGTGCCACCATTATGTATTACTATGAGAAACCGCTCACGATGAAAACCACGTTTGGCGAAGAATCGGTTAAAAATACGCTTTGGGGATTAAACACTTCGTTTAAAAAACAATCGTATGTGCTTACCAATCTGCTCGATATGTTGCCTTTTGTGGAAGCTACCGCCCCATCGCAACTGACTGCTAATCTGGAATTTGCTCACATGATTCCCGGACATTACCGCAACAAATACACCGGCGGATACTCGTATCTCGACGATTTTGAAACTACTACTTCGGGTATCGATTTACGTTCGCCTTACGGTTGGGTGCTGGCATCCACGCCTTTCAACAACACTTCCACAGGCTTGTTTCCCGAAGCGGCATTATCCAACAATATCGATTATGGGAAAAACCGTGCGCAAATGGCGTGGTTTTACATAGACGGGCTGTTCACACGTCGGAATTCATCACTCACGCCCACGCACATAAAAAACGATAAAGAGCAGTTATCTAATCACTTGGTGCGCGAAATCTACGAACGCGAAATTTTTCCCAACAAAGATGCCGTTTATGGCGAACCACCTACCATTCCGGTGTTAAACATTTCGTTTTATCCCGATGAACGCGGGCCGTATAACTTAGACACAAACATCGATTCCGAAGGAAAATTACTTAATCCAAGAAACCGTTGGGGGGGAATTACACGGCGGATGGACACACGCGATTTTGAAACCGCAAATATTGAATACATCGAGTTTTGGCTGATGGACCCGTTTGTGAACGATGAGTTTGGAATGGCTCGTGGCGG
>MVZJ01000115.1 GCA_002069095.1 Bacteroidetes bacterium ADurb.BinA174
AAGGTTCACGTTCGTGGCTGATTATGGGGCCTGTTCGGTTGCAACCTGCCGAATTTATGAAGTTTATTATAGCGTTAGCGCTTGCGAAAGTTTTCAATGTTTACAGTTTCAGGCTGATGGAACGAAAAAACCTGATTATTGTAATGGCAATTATTTTACTTCCGTTTATGTTGGTGATTTTGCAGAGTGAAACCGGAACGGCGTTGGTTTATTTAAGTCTGATTTTTGTGTTATATCGCGAAGGTCTGCCCGGCGGTATTCTCTTTATAGGAGTGGCAGCTATTCTGTATTTCGTGTTGGCAATTCGTTTTTCTGATGTTCAACTGGGAATGTTGTCTGTCGGCGAATTTATCGCGGTTGCACTGAGCATTATTTTTGCTGCGGCGATGGTCTGGAATTATGTGAAACGAAGGGAAGTAACGTTTATAATCATCGGATTAGCCTTGATTGTTCTTGCTGCCGGACTGATCATGCATTTTCTTAAATATCAGGTTGATCCCGGATTGATGGCGCTTATAGTGTTAGGATTGGTAGCGATTTATTTGGGATATCTAGCGCTCCGGTTTTGGAAAAAGGTTTATTTATATATATTGCTTTTTTTGGTTGGTTCGTTCGCGTTTGTTGAATCGAGTGAATATGTTTTCAACGATGTGTTGCAGCCGCACCAGCAAATGCGTATCAAGGTAACGCTGGGAATGGAACAGGATTTGCGCGGATCGGGTTACCACGTAGGACAATCGAAAATTGCCATTGGTTCGGGCGGAATGTTCGGAAAAGGTTTTTTGAACGGTACGCAAACCAAGCTGAAGTATGTTCCCGAACAGGATACCGACTTTATTTTCTGTACCATAGGCGAGGAATGGGGCTTTATCGGCTCAACTTTAATTCTTGTGCTTTTTGCCGTTTTTATTCTAAGGCTGATCTCTCTGGCGGAACGCCAGACAACTACATTCGGACGTGTGTATGGTTATAGCGTTGTGAGTATATTTTTGTTCCATTTGTTGGTAAATATCGGGATGGTGATCGGCATTATGCCCGTGATTGGAATTCCATTGCCGTTTTTTAGCTACGGTGGTTCGTCGTTGTGGGGATTCACGATTTTGCTTTTTATTTTTTTGCGAATAGATAAAGGGCGGAAAAGAGCATAATTGCTGCTGTTGAAGCAGTTGTTACTCACAAAATTTCTCAAAATTTAGCCGATTTTTGCTATCTTTGCATCTCAAAACTGATTATGGAACTCAACGAACACAACAAACAAGAATATCCACCGATGCACACCACGGAACATATTCTAAACCAGACAATGGTACGGATGTTCGGATGTGCCCGTTCGAGAAATACTCATATCGAACGAAAGAAAAGCAAAGCCGATTATTTTCTTTCCCAAGCACCCACAGATGAGCAAGTACAGGCTATTGAAGAAAAAGTAAACGAAATTATCGGTTGTAATTTACCGGTGTCGGAAGAGTTTTTACCGATTTCTGAAGCTGCGTGGATAGTAGATTTGTCAAAACTTCCCGATAACGTATCGGAAACACTTCGTGTTGTTCGGGTGGGTAATTACGATGTTTGTGCATGTATCGGTTCACACGTGAGAAATACATCGGAAATTGGCCGGTTCGAAATCATCAGCCACGATTTTGCCGATGGCCGTTGGAGAGTGCGATTTAAATTAAGAAACTCCTAAATCCTTTCGCCAAATTATTTGATTGTCCGGTATAGACAAGGCGTGCACCGTCTTAAGTTTATTTAATGAAACATGTTTTATTTTTTACATAACCCCTACTCGCTTATCGGGAATATTCCCCTACCCCTCTCTAAATCTCTCCCCACAAGGGAAAGATTTTGGCATGCTCCGAATAAATTGCTGTCTGTACTCTCCTCTCTTTCGGAGAAGATATATAAGAAAAGGTTAAGGGGAAAGTTGCGGGTAATTGTTAATAAAAGACTATATGGATATCCAAAAGTCTAACAATTTAAATATCAATTGTCTACCCTTCTTTATTCTTTATTTTTTAAAAAAATGAAAAAACTTTCCCGCATCCTTATCAAAATAATCCTGTTCTTCTTTATATGGAGTATCGGTTCGGTAATTCTGTACCGGTTTGTACCGGTATATTTTACGCCGTTGATGGGAATCAGAATGGTTCAACAAATCGCAGACGGAGAAAGGCCAAAAGTAAAACACAAATGGGTGTCGGGCAAAAAAATATCCGATAACATGAAACGTGCTGTCTTGGCATCTGAGGACCAGCGTTTTTTCACTCACAACGGATTCGATCGGGTAGAAATCCAGAAAGCATTGAAGGAAAATAAGACCCGTAAACGTCCGCGCGGGGCAAGTACCATCAGCCAGCAAACGGCAAAAAATGTGTTCCTTTGGCCACGGTCATCATGGTTGAGAAAAGGAATGGAAGCCTATTTCACCGTCTTGATTGAATTTTTCTGGCCAAAGGAACACATTTTAACGGTGTACCTGAACAGTGTGGAAATGGGCGACGGAATTTACGGCGTTGAAGCAGTGGCACAAGAGCATTTCAACATTACGGCGGCAGAAATTACGGCTTCACAATCGGCTTTAGTGGCCGCTACGTTACCCAACCCGTTGAGATTCAGTTCGAAAAAACCATCATCGTACATAAAGCAGCGACAAGCGCATATTTTACGGCAAATGAGAACGATAAAATTGCCGTAATTTAATTCTGTTATTAAAAACGAAAGCATAGTCCGTTTCCCTTTTTAAACATTTTGTCGAAAAAAATAAAAGCACTATTTTTACAATTCTTTTTCAATAAGCAGAAATGAACGAAGGCGAAAAAAAAGTCGTAAAAAAGATGATCATAATTTATTGTAGAGCGAATCACAAACCCATATCGGGACTATGTCAAAAATGCTCCGCATTAAAAAACTATGCAATGAAGCGACTCGAGAATTGTCCTTTCGGTGAAAATAAACCCACTTGCGGATCGTGCTCCATCCATTGCTACAAGAGCGATATGCGACAGAAAATTAAGGAAGTGATGCGGTTGGCAGGTCCCAGAATGCTGTTCCGTCATCCTATTGATGCAATCCGGCATTTTTACAAAGAGTACCAACGGAATCGCCTATATGCGGTTACAGAAAATTTTTCTCGAAAATAAATGGCAGACATTAAAAGAAACATAGTTTTATCGGATTTACTCACTGAGCACAGCGAACTGATTCCTGTTGTAAACAGATTCGGAATTCAGCTTGGAGTGAGAGAGAAAACTATCGAAAAAATTTGTCTGGAAAATGAGTTGAACATCGATTTCATTCTGGCAATCCTTAATGTTTACCTCGACGAGGATTACGATCCGGAGAAAGACTTGGATGAATTTGATGTTTCGCTTATTGTGGATTACCTTAAAAAAACGGTAGAAAATTACATGCAGGCATCGGTTCCCAACCTCGAAAGGCACTTCACGCCATTTATTGCAATGAGCGGTAGCGAAAATAAAGAACTCAAACTGCTGCATAAGATTTTTTTTCAGTTTAAAACAGAGCTTTCTGAGCATTTGCACCAAGGGTTGGAGCAACTTGACGATTATCCGATAGAGTTGTTGCACGATTTAAAGAATATAATCATCAAGCATATTTCGGGAAATTATAATCAGAACCTGGCTTATGCCGTTATTTTTTCCATAACAGCACTCGAAAGAGAATTGAATATTCATAACAGGTTGTTGAATAAGATTTTACGTCCAAAACTCAAGGAGTTGGATTCCCGACACATTGAGCATCTCAACCACACGTTTTCCGATGAACAAAAATCTCGGGAATCACATAAAAAATTGACAAATAGGGAAATTGAAATATTAAAACTTATCGTCCAAGGGCGTTTGAATAAGGAAATTGCCGATAAGCTGAATATAAGCCTCAACACGGTGCTTTCTCACCGCAAAAACATTATATCGAAAACGGGCATCAAAACTGTTTCGGGACTCACGTTTTACAGCATTTCCAACGGATACGTTTCGCCGGGAGATAATGTTGTTTAAGCAACTTGGCGAAAGTGCGAGTTGCGTCTTTGTTCTTGGTTCTTTGTTCTAAAAAAATATGAAAAATAAAACTATTGCATTTATTGCCAATTTCACAGGCATTCTCCTTTTCGGAGTTTCCATGGTAATTATCGGTTCGTTGTTGCCGGTGCTAAAAACTCGTTTAGGAATGAGCGATATTGCTGCCGGAAGTTTATTTTCCATTCTCCCCATTGGCTTGCTTGTGGGATCGGTTTCATTCGGGCCCATTGTAGATAAATTCGGATACCGATGGGTACTTTCCGTTGCTGCGTTACTCCTTGCATTGGGATTTTTCGGTGTTGCACACTCGGATTCCTTGAACTTGCTAAGAGCAAGCATCTTCTTTTTCGGTTTGGGAGGCGGAGTTATTAATGGTGGTACAAGCGCGTTGGTTTCCGATTTGAGCGAAGGGAAGAATAAAATCATAAACCTCAACTGGTTAGGGATGTTTTATGGTATCGGTGCATTTTCTATGCCAATGATACTAAGTCGGATAAATGAAATACACTATACGACTGTTATCAACGTGGTTAGCGCAATCAGCTTGCTTATTGCTGTGGTTTTCCTCTTGATAAATTACCCGCTGACGGTGCAAAAAGAAAAAATATCGATAAAGCTTATCCCCATTTTTGTAAAAAACAAATTGTTTATGGCCATTTGTTTTTATCTGTTTTTTCAATCGGCTTTCGAAGCGATAATCAACAACTGGTCGGTTTCGTTTTTTATCGATAAACTCGATACCCCGCAGAGCCGGGCACTGATGGCGTTATCGATTTCTGTTCTGGGACTCATTATCATGAGGATTCTTACAGGAAGTATTTTTAAAAACTGGCATCATTTCAGGGTGGTTAAGCTATCGCTGGTGCTTTTCATGCTCGGATTAATTTGTTTAATAATGCCGTCGTCCTATTATGTGTACCTGCTCGGAATGCTCCTGATTGGCGGCGGATTGGCGCCCGGATTTCCGGTTATGCTGGGTGTAGCGGGCGAAATTTTCAAAGGAGTATCGGGAACGGCTTTCAGTTTTGCAATGCTTATTGGACTCACAGGCAACATCATCATTAACTATCTTATTGGCATACTGACGGAAAATTTTGGAATGGGTATTTATCCTTATGTGATTCTCACGGAAATCGTGATGCTGGTATTAATTTTTGTGTTGATTAAGAAAGCGGATAAAGCCTCTCACTAAATGCCTCTATACAAGAGAGGAACTTGTGGGCTAAAAGTTTTTGTTCTCCCGCTATGCGGGATTTCCGCTACGCTTCAATTTATTCTTTATTCTATAATCTTTTAATTTAATATGAACTCAATCGATTTAAGAACTGCCAACTGGAAGGATGTGAAAGAAGCCAAATACGATGCGGTAATTCTTCCCTGGGGCGCATTCGAACCGCACAATTATCATTTACCGTACCTGACGGATTGTTATTTGTCTCATCATATCGCGTTGGACAGTGCACGTATGGCTTACGAAAAATCGGGTGTTTTGTGTGCTGTTTTGCCGCCCGTTTATTTCGGGTCGCAAAATCCGGGACAATGGAACCTTCCGTTATGTATTCACACCAATAGTGAAACGCAGAAAGCCATCCTGTGCGATATAGTGGATTCGTTGCACGGACAAGGTTTCAGAAAACTTGTTATTATAAACGGACACGGTGGAAACACGTTCAAGACGTACATTCGCGATTTAGCGAAAAAATATCCCGATTTTACCGTTATCGTGGTGGATTGGTGGTCGATTATCCCAACCAAAGACTATTTCGAAGAAACAATCGATGAGCACGGCGGCGAACAGGAAACATCGGTATTGCTGCATTATCGTCCCGATTTGGTAAAAATGGAACAAGCCGGTAACGGAAAAATAAATCCGCTACCTATAGAATCGATAAATAAAAAAGTGGGTTGGTTACCACGCAATTGGAGTGTGGTTTCGGAAGATACCGGTCTCGGTAATCCTCAAAAATCCACTGCCGAAAAAGGTGAACGATACGCCAAAGCCGTAGTGGAAAAAATTGCAGGCTTATTAGCGGAATTAAGGAAATTGTGATGTTTTGAACTGTGTGACTTTCCTTGCCTTATATTAAACTCAATTTATAATCGAGTTTAGTTATAAAACATCGAAATCATTACCGGCGAGTGTTTGCTATCCACTTTTGGACCAAAAACGTGCGTACCTAACTCTTCTTTGACGCTCGAATGATTGGGCAACACGATGCGGAAACCGTCAATTGTATCTGTTTTCTTAACTTAACGACATTGAATTAAACTTTTATAAAATCATTGGCAATTTGTTCAATGAGTAATTTAATTATATTCAGTTGGTTGGCATGTTGCTCAAACTTAGAAAAGGTGCGTAATATTTTTCTGTTTTGCTACTACACAAATTTGTGATTTTCAGATGTGTATAACTTATATCGCTTTACACATAAAAGGTTCTTATATTGAAATAGTTACTACAAGGCGATGAAACCCTATATTGACATTACCGATGACATAAAAGCAAATGCGATAAGCAAATTTAATCAGTTGTAGCAAAATTATTTGAACAAAATCTAAAAGGAAATTTTCAAGTGTATTTGAAAATAATTATATTTGCAAAAAATATTCAAATATGATTGAAATAATTGATTCTATACAAAAGTACAATTTTTGGGATAATAATCCCATAGATTTAGGTTATCCTCGTACATCTTATACAGATAAAATCGGACA
>MVZJ01000116.1 GCA_002069095.1 Bacteroidetes bacterium ADurb.BinA174
TTTTGCCCGCCATATTGGCTCCTGTAATAACAGTAGGTTGCATAGGGATTGTTATATCAACAGGTTGAAAATCTTTGCCTTGCTCTTGCAACGCTGCTTTTATTTCGGGATGAAACAGTCCGCTGTATGATGTCTCTTTTTCGCAGATAACAGGTTTGCTCAAACCAAAATCCTTTATCTGAAAGGCTTTTGCCAATACAATATCCAATCGGGCAACCTCTTCCAATGCTTTTGATAACGCATCTACGTACGGAAAAAGTTGTTTGGCAATATCTTTTCGGATTTCATCCTCTATTTTTTGTGCCTGATAACGAACAGGCTCTATATCTTTTTCTTCGGAATTGTTTGCAATCATTCGCTTCAATTGCGAACGCAACGATGTCAAAACCGATGAGTATTGGTCGTAAATATAAAAATGCGGAATGCGTTTCTTTTCAGGGTCGAGTGTATCGATAACAGTTGTGAGTATTGGAATTTCGATAAAAGTGACTTCCAACTCCTCCACAAGTTCACGAATGGACTCCGCCAACAGAGCAAAATGTTTAATCTCGAACAGTTCGATATCGTTCAATACATTTTTGCCCGATAAAATTTTTATCGTTCCCGAAATATCGCGCAACTGCATCAGTTTGGTTGAAAGTATCGATAGCGATTTTTCGTTCTCTTTTTTGTTTGTGATTTTGCAAGCTGTTTCGGTTTCCGTTAGTGCAACTTCAATATCAGCCTTATCGGTCAAAAAAGGCATAGCGAGCAACTGCTTTCGTCCGATTGATGAAAGCACATTCAGAGAATCAATGATATATTTGAATCCGCTGATTTGTTGTATAGCCTGCTTAATCATTATTATTTACGATTTACGATTTACGATTTTATTAATGTTCGTTTTCCTTATTAATCAAATATTATTTACCACAAATGCCTACAGCCAATAGCCAAAAGCTAATCGCCAACAGCCAACTTTTTCACATCATACACCTCCACTCTCAACGCCTTTTTCATCTCTTCCCGCAATGTGTCGGAATCGAGAAGGATACCGTTTGGTGAAAGTGGATTTACAGTTACTGCAATCAGTTTGCTTCGCAATAGGCTGTATATCGAATTTCCACCTTTTAAAAACGAGTTGAACTCTCTTTGCGAAACAAATATTTTGCTAAAATCGTTGACGATAAGCTCCACATTCCGATTTTGCATTCGCAAGAATGAGAATAACTTATCGCTCACTGCTCCCGAAACGAATAGTCTTGTTCCGAATCGGAAAATATCTTTTTCTCGTTTATCGAGCAAAAACACCGACGGGATTTCCAAATCATGAACATTTCCATTTTCATCAATTGCCCAAATTCCCTGCGTCAATGGTTGCAGTTTTTGGGCTAACTCATCGTCAACATTTGGCAACTCGATAAGCTGTTTTACAAACTCTGTTTTGCGCACCAATTTCGGAATATTTGCCGAAAGTGCCGCACCTGTTGCCAAAATCATCGCATCGGTAACGGCAGGCGATGCAAGACTTAGTCGCGACAAAGCACCGTCAACAATGGTGGTTTGTACACCATACCGTTCCATTTCTGCAATAAGTTTTCGGATTTCGGCTGTTTCTGCCGGACCCGATAAAATAGCCTTTCCTTCCGTTATTGCCCGTGCTGTAACCAATCGACCCAAAGCGGTTCTTTTTTCGCTTACATCTAAAATTTCGGCAGTCAATCTCTTTTGAAGGTAGTGAACTTCCGAAGTTACAAAAATCACTCCTTTCGGAATAACTATTTCAGGTTTAGATGTTCGCGTAACAACGTCCGTTTGCTCGCCATCAACTCCTATCGATGTAAGAGCTATTGACGCATCCATTGTTTTCAATCTGTTCAGAACATAATTCAAAGTTTCGGTTTTCCCGGTGTTCTTCTCCAAACCTACAATGGAAACGCTTCGGTGCGATAATATGTTATCTACAAAAGGCAAAGTTATTTTAGAATTACGATTTTAGATTTACGAATTACGATTTTTTTAGCGTAAATTTCGTCTTCAATCGTAATTCGTAAATCCGAAATCCCAAATTTATCAATGGTTTCTTTTATATCTATTCAAATCTTTCGGTTCAAGCGATAATTGCCGTCCCGAAAGTAGTGCCGCTACACCTTCTTTTTTCTGTTGTGCACATTGCGGGCAGTGGCAATCTTCTTTGTAATCTTCGGGCTCGGTGTACGCGCTGATAACGCCTTCGTAATTGCGCACAATTACCCGATTGGTGGATTGCGAAATCATATACGTGGGCATTACGGGAACTTTTCCGCCACCGCCGGGCGCGTCAATAACAAAAGTGGGTACAAGATAGCCCGATGTGTGACCGCGCAAGTTTTCAATAATTTCGACACCTTTCGATACGGGTGTACGGAAGTGGCCGATGCCTTTCGATTGGTCGCAAATGTAGATGTAGTACGGACGAACGCGAATACGACCTAAGCCGTGAACGAGTTCGCGCATTACATAGGTGCAATCATTAATTCCACGTAACAATACCGTTTGGTTTCCGAGCGGAATTCCTGCTGCTGAAAGCTTATCGCAGGCAGCGGCAGCTTCGGGTGTGATTTCATTGAAATGATTAAAATGGGTGTTGAGCCAAATGGGATGATATTTTTTTACCATTTCGCAAAACTCATCGGTAATACGTTGCGGCATAACCACCGGTGTACGTGTTCCAAAACGAATAATCTCTACATGCGGAATTTCGCGTAATCGCTTCAAGATGTATTCGATGCGGTCGTCGCTCAACAGCAGAGCATCGCCGCCCGAAAGCAGCACGTCGCGGATTTCCGGTGTGCGGGCGATGTAATCGAGACATTTTTCGATACGCTCGGTAGGTGCTGCTGCATCTTTTTGTCCGGCAAAACGGCGACGTGTGCAGTGGCGACAATACATGGCGCACATATCCGTGATTAGGAAAAGTACACGGTCGGGATAGCGATGTGTAAGTCCGGGTACGGGTGAGTCGCCGTCTTCATGCAACGGGTCGTCAAGGTCGCCACGCGAAACGTGCAACTCGTTGATGGTGGGAATTGCCTGCTTGCGAATGGGACAGTGCGGGTCTTCGGTGTTTATCAAGCTAAGGTAATAAGGCGTGATAGCCATTCGCAATGTTTTGAGCGATTCGCGCACACCTTCTTCTTCTTCGGGCGTGAGAGCGATGTATTTTTTCAGGTCATCGAGTGTTTCGATGCGGTTTTTCACTTGCCATTTCCAATCGTTCCATTGCTCATCGGGAACGTGGGAAAAGAATTGGCGGGTTTTGTTCATATTATTTTTATTTTAGATTTCGGATTTTAGATTTCGGATTTAGGACGCTTTCAATTCCCAATCCGAAATCAAAAATCGTAAATTATTAAGCGTATAATTCAGTAAAGATATTTCTTAGTTTTTTGCTTTCACGCAGTAGTTGCAGCGTAATTTCCGCATGTCCGCGTGTGTAACCGTTGCCTACAATCATTGTTACGTCGCTTCCCACACCTTCGGCTCCGAGAGCTGCTTTGGTAAAGCTGGTTGCCATTGAGAAGAAATAAACCACGCCCGAATCCTTAGTGATAAGAATGCTTGTCATCTCGGTGTCGGGAATATTCACGTTGTTGATGGTGACATCGGCAAGTTGTCCGTTTGTAAGTTCTTCCACTTTTTCGAGCACGGGAACTGGCTGTGTGGCATCTGCAGGGAATACGTGGTCGCAGAAACCGAGACTCATCAATCGGTCAGTACTTCTCTTAGAGTGTGTTATACCGATTACTTTTCCGGTAACTCCCGCACGTTTTTTCGCTTCGTAGCAGCAAAGCATTCCCGATTTTCCACCTGCTCCGATAATAATAACGGTGTCGCCCGGTTTTACCAATTTAGCAGTTTGAGCGGGCGCTCCTGCAACGTCTAATGCCGATAGAGCAAGGTTTTCGGGTAAATCCGACGGGATTTTGGCATAGATACCGCTTTCGAAAAGAATCGCTTTACCATCGATATCCACTTGGTCAACGTCTGAACGAATCTCTTTGATTTTATCGATACGAAGCGGTGTAAGCGACAGTGAAACAAGAGTAGCGATTTTGTCGCCCACTTTTAAATCGGTTTTACCGATTAGAGCATCGCCAATTTTCTCAACAGTTCCCAAAAGCATACCGCCCGAACCTGTCCATGGATTGCGGTGTTTTCCTTGTTTAGCCACGATGTCGAACATAATTTCTTTGATTTTCTCGTGGTCGCCACCGGCGCGAGCCGAAATATCGGTAAACGATGCCGAGTCGATATTAAGAGTTTGAACGTCGATAAGAATTTCGTTGTCGTAAATCTCATCCATGTTGTTGTCGATTTTGTTTGCCGGTTGTGGCAATACACCTTTCGGTTCTAAGACACGATGTGTGCCGTACTTGTTTCCTTTTTTCATTTTTTTATTAAAGATTTTAAGAGCCAAGAATCAAGAGCCAAGACGGTTGGCAGATGTTGATTTTAGCGGATGTTATTTGTTTTTTAATTAATGATTCACGTTAATAATTTATGTATTCCTATTAAAAATGCTTGTATTAACTAAGTATATTGATATAGAACAACTTTAATTTTTTTGTTTTTTATAACTTCATAATCTTGTTGAGTCCATTTATCACCTTCATTTTTTTTGTATTGATTTTCTAGTTCACTCCAAAGAACATAGGGTTCTAAATAGATTGTCAAATAATCATCACGTAACGGATTAAATTTTCCTTTAATTTTGTTTTTAAAATATATATCTATACAAATCATATAAGTTTGACCATCTTCTTTTAATTCTGCAAGTGTTGGAGAATACCCAATAGGTGTTAGCTCTACGTCTTTCAGTAAATCACCAATAGTTTTTCCTTGATACAGATTTCCTCTATCTTCAAAATTATATTTTAAATATGCTCCTATATCTCCATTGAATTCGGCATAGGAACGGTAGGGCAATGTTTGTGCCATTGTGGTAAAACTTGCCAAGACAAATAGTGATAAAAATAGTAACTTTTTCATATTTTCAAATTCAAAATCCTTTTTTTTCATTGTTGGTGCTTTTCCGCCAAAAGTCGGACACAGTGCCTGCGCTCCTATCAATAAAATCACTTGCTTTGTAACATACAATTCACAGAAGTGCGTGAGCGAAGTATTCTCATATTATCATTAAATCACAAATTTATTTAGTAATACTCTATTTCATATTTGAATTTTGTGTCATCTCCAAAAATATATTGTTTTTGAAGCGGATCCATTGCTTGTTGTAACTTATTATAGGGATGGAATGTTATCCCGTCGAAAGCACTTCCTTCGAGTGTTTTAAAATAACCTTGTTGCAGGTATTTATATTTTGCTTTCCAAGGTTTCTCGTAGTTTGCATTATTGTGAATCTCTTCAATTACTCTTCCTTTCGAATCCAAAAAAAATGTGTCAGTTAATATTAGTGCTTCATCATCCTTTGGTTCTTTTGAAGTGAAAAAACTAAATTCCCAACTTTTTGTTTCTTCTATTGCCTTATTGCCAAATAGTTCTCGTGTGCGTATCAATCTAATGGTAGAATCCTCATTAAAAATGGTTTCTTCTTGCCAAGTTATTCATATTTCTTAAACTGTCGCAACACGCATGTATCATGTTTAACAAAATACTCGCAATATATTTCAAGAATTTTCTTGTTGTTTTGATACTCAATTTGCTTAATATGATGTCGTTCCTGGCTTCCAAAAGAAATTTCTTTTTCCATGTTGCCTCTTTTATCGAAATTGGTTTGCTTATTGAGCACCCATTCATTACCGTTTTTACTGTATTCCATTATTGTTCTTATTTTCGGAGAACAACCCATTAGTATCCATAATGAGACAACTGCTAATAATATTATTTGGGAATTTTTCATCGTGATTTCTATAAATTAAAAATTTTTCTTCTTTTCACTGCTGCACTTTTCCGCCAAAAGTCGGACACAGTGGAGTGTGTTTATATTAAATAAAATCATTTGCTTTGCAAGACACACTTCATAGAAGTGCGCAAGCGGGATAGGTATGTTCATTTTTTATTCAATATAATACTCCCATTTTACTTCATACAAAGAAATATGAGAATCCGATAGATGTATAGGAATATATATTTTGGGATATTCATTTGAGGGGTATTTATAACCCATTGGGTATTTGTCTTGCATTTTGTTGAGAAAATCTACCAATTCTTCATAACCGATTAGTCTTTTGTCATTGAGAAAACTCTTGCAAACAACACGTTTTTCCATTATTGACTTTTCATGAATAAATAATTCCCCACAAATATAAAAGCTCACATTCCCGCTCTTTAGTTTTGTTTTCACATATTTTTGTATATTATTTACGGTATGCAAACGGCTTCTACGAGTTGAGTGTATATTACACGATTCACTAGAATTTTCATAAAATTCTAAATACATTGGTGGTTGATTTTGTGAAAATGACAAAACGATGAAAAATATAAAAAAAAGAAAGAATA